>JAXDOA010000420.1:0-2606 GCA_034669125.1 Hyphomicrobiales bacterium | reverse complement strand
CCTGACCACGCAGGAACTGCTCGCGCTGCCGATGTTCATCCTGATGGGCGAGATCCTGTTCCAGTCGCGCCTGTCGCAATCGCTGTTCAAAGGTCTGGCGCCATGGGCCGGGCTGCTGCCCGGCCGGCTGCTGCACGTGAACGTCGTCGGCTGCTCGATCTTCGCGGCGATCTCCGGCTCTTCCGCCGCAACCACGCAGGTGGTTGGCCGCATGGCGCTCACCGAATTGTTGAAGCGCGGCTACTCCAAGGACATTGCGATCGGCAGCCTCGCGGGCGCGGGCACGCTCGGGTTCCTGATCCCGCCGTCGAACATCATGATCATCTACGGCGTGCTCGGCGACGTCTCGATCCTCAAGCTGTTCACGGCGGGTTTCATCCCGGGCTTTCTGCTGGCCGGCTGCTTCATGGCCTGGGTCATGATCCATACGACGCTGCGCCCCGGTCTCGTGCCGGAGACGGAGCGTGACCTGCGCAACCTCACTTTGTTCGACCGCATCAGGGCGCTGAAGGAACTCGCGCCTGCGATTTTCCTGATCGGCGCGGTGCTCGGCTCGATGTATGGCGGCATCGCGACGCCCTCCGAAAGCGCGGCGGTCGGCGTGCTCGGCGCGCTCATCGTGGCGGCGCTGCAGGGCGGTCTGACATTGAAGGCGTTGCGCGACATCGCGATGGGCTCGGTCATGACCTGCTCGATGATCGCCATGATCCTGCTCGGCGCCTCGATTCTCGGGAGCGCGGCGGCGTTCCTCGGCATCCCGCGCGCGATCGCGGATTTTGTCGCCGGCATGGGGCTGTCGCCCTTCATGCTAATTGTCGCGTTGATCGTGTTCTACCTGATCCTCGGCTGCTTTCTTGATGGCTTCTCGATGATCGTGCTGACCTTGCCGATCGTGCTGCCGATCGTGAAGCAGGCGGGCTTCGACCCGGTGTGGTTCGGCATCTTTCTGCTGCTGGTGGTCGAGATGGCGCAGATCACCCCGCCGGTCGGGTTCAACCTGTTCGTGATCCAGGGACTGACCGGCGACGGGCTCGGCTACATCGCCAAGGTGACACTGCCGTATCTGGTGATCATGATCCTGTTCACGCTGGTGATCACGGTATTCCCCGGCATCGCGCTGTGGCTGCCCAACCTGCTGGCGGGACGGTAAAGCTCATGCGCATGATCTGATCCGAAAACCGGTGCCCACTTTTCGGGATCATGCGCTGTCACGCATTGCTCTCGCCTGCGCGCCGAAATATCGTGCGGCCCGAAAACACAGGATCGGAAAATGGCCAAATTCGGAATCGGGCAGGCGGTGCGGCGGGTCGAGGATGCGCGGTTCCTCACGGGATCGGGGCGCTATGTCGACGACATCGTGCTGCCCGGCATGTGCCACGGCGTGGTGCTGCTCTCGCCGCACGCACATGCGCGCATCAAGAAGGTCGATACCGCCAAGGCCAAGGCCGCGCCCGGCGTGCTGCTGGTGCTGACCGGTGCCGACGTGGCGGCCGACAAGCTCGGCGCCTACACCTCCGCCATGATGCCGGAGGACCTCGGCGCGCCCAAAGGCCACCGGATATTCCAGCAGGTGCTGCAGGCCGAGAAGGCTCGCTTCGTCGGCGACCGGGTCGCGTTCGTGGTCGCCGAGACGCAGGCGCAGGCGCGCGATGCCGCCGAGATGATCGAGATCGATTACGAGACGCTGCCGGCCGTCGCACTGCTGGAAGACGCCGCCAAGGACGGCGCGCCGAAGGTGTGGGACGACAATCCGAACGGCAATACTGCCTTCGTGCTGGCATTCGGCGATCAGGCCACGACCGACGCGGCCTTCGCGAAGGCGAAACATGTCGTGAAGCTGCGCACCGAAAACAACCGCGTGACGCCGGTGTCGATGGAGCCGCGCACCGCGATCGGCGATTACGCCGCGGCGGACGACAGCTACACGCTCTACACCTCGTCGCAGAATCCGCACGGCGTGCGCTTTGAAATGTCGCAGCTTCTGCATGTTGCCGAGAATCAGATTCGCGTGGTCGCACCCGATGTCGGCGGGGGCTTCGGCCTGAAGGGCGGCTCGTTCCCCGACGACGTGCTGGTGCTGTGGGCTTCGAAGAAATTGCGGCGGCCGGTGAAATGGGTCGCGACGCGCTCTGAGTCCATGATGAACGACCACACCGGGCGCGATCTTGTCAGCTACGGCGAGTTGGCGCTCGACGAAAAGGGCAAGATCCTCGCGATCCGCTCGCAATCGCTGTTCCAGATCGGCGCTTACTTCGTCGGGCCCGGCATGGTGAGCGGCTTGTTCTCGCTGCGCTTCATTCCCGAAGCCTACGACGTGCAGACCATGCACATCGTGTGCAAGGGCCTGTTCACCAATACGCCGCAGGCCGGACCCTATCGCGGTGCCGGTCGGCCGGAGGCGGCGTACTTCACCGAGCGCATGATCGAGCATGCGGCCAAGCAGATCGGCATGGATGTCGCCGAGATCCGCCGCGTCAATCTCATTCCGCCGCACAAGTTTCCCTACAGCACGCCGACCTTCTACACCTACGACTCGGGCGAGTTCGTGCGGCTGCTCGACAAATGCATCGAGATGGTCGACTGGAACGGCTACGAGAAGCGCCGCA
>JAXDOA010000419.1:0-8214 GCA_034669125.1 Hyphomicrobiales bacterium | reverse complement strand
ATGCGCGTCTGCAGATAGGCGAGGTGGCGGTAGCCTTCCGGGAACCGCGCCAGCAACTCCTTGTCGAGCACGAGCGTCGCGGACGGATCGAGCGGATCGAGCCGGTCCTTCTCGTAGATCGGTTGGCGCAGTACCAGGCCCCAGCGATCGCGCTTCTCGAAGAAATCGTAGAACCGCCCGGTGCACACCACGTCGCACAATACGTCGTCGACCCTGGCGCGCTGCGAGATCGTCATCTTGGTCTGCGCGATGGCGCGGTTTCCGGTGACATCGACGGTCGAGCCACCGAGGAAATGCAGGATGCGCACGCCGCGCGCGTAGCCCTCCTCGCTCACCTTGATGAATTCGTCGCGCGAGCCCTGAAACCAGGTCGCCATCATCCGCCCGTCGTCGTGCCACACCGCGCGGAAGCGCTCCCACATCCGCGCGTCGCGCAACACCGCCCAGTCCTCGACAAGCTGGCGGATAGTGAGGCGGTCGAGCAGTTCGTCGGTCATGTGTCTCTCTTTCGTCATCGCCGGGCTTGACCCGGCGATCCATCTTGAAGACACCGATGCTTTGGATGGATGCGCGGGTCAACCCCCGGATCAAGTCCGGGGCGCGCATGACGAGGTGAGACATGGCACGACTGGACGGCCGCGTGGCGCTCGTGACCGGCGGCGCGAAGGGCATCGGGCGGCACTATTCGTTCGCGCTTGCCGCTGAAGGCGCACGGGTGATGATCGCCGACATCGTGGACGGCTCCGCAGTCGCTGCCGAGATCGCCGTCAAGCACGGCGCCAACTCGGTCGCGAGCGAATTCTGCGACGTGAGTGACGAAAGCGCCGTGAAGCGGCTGGTCGCAGCGACGATCGAGCGGTTCGGCCAGATCGACGTGCTGGTGAACAACGCCGCGCTCTACGCGCCGCTGCACGAACAGAAATTCACCGAGATCGACGTCGACCTGTGGGACAAGGTGATGGCGGTGAACCTGCGCGGGACGTTTCTGATGGCGAAACACGTCGCGCCGCGCATGGCCGAGCGGAAATACGGCAAGATCATCAACATCGGCTCAGGGACCGCGGTGCGCGGCATCCCGTGGATGATGCACTACGTGGCCACCAAGGGCGGCATCATGGCGATGACGCGTTCGATGTCGCGCGAGCTGGGCGACGACGGCATCCGCGTCAACACGCTGATGCCGGGATTCACGCTGAGCGATTCTATTGTGAACGAGAACCCCGGCCACGTGGAGACCGCGCGCAACCGCGCGATCGCCTCGCGTGCACTCAAGCGCGATGAACAACCGGAAGATTTGCTCGGCGCGCTGATTTTCCTGGCCTCGGCCGACAGCGACTTCGTGACCGGTCAGACCATCGCGGTCGACGGCGGGAATGTGAATACATAGGCTCTGCGTTTCCTGCATGGCACGCGCGCCTTGACCGGAACCATCGCTTGCTGGTGAATCCATGCCTCGCCGGTGCGCGGTTACGGGAATGCCAGAAAGGAAGTCTCTGTGGGGGAGTTCGCGGTTGGTCAGGGCGTGGCGCGGTTTGAAGATCCGAGATTGCTCAGGGGCGGCGGGCGCTATGTGGACGACATCGTCCTGCCGCGCATGGCGTTTGGCGTCGTGCTGCGCTCGCCCCACGCCCACGCAAACATAAGGTCGATCGACACGTCGCAAGCGCGGGCTGCGCCCGGAGTGGACCTCATACTGACCGGCGAGGACTGGAAGCGCTCCGGGTGGGGTGACCTGCCCGTCCCCGGCGGCCAGAAGCGCCGCGACGGAAGCCCGATGTACCGCTCTCCGTATCCCGCCCTGGCGCAGGGACGCGTGCGCTGGGTCGGCGATTACGTCGCCTTTGTGGTCGCGGACACCTACGCTCAGGCTGCCGACGCTGCCGAGCTGATCGAGGTCGATTACGAGCCGCTGCCTTGCGTCACCTCGACCGCCGATGCGATGGCGTCCGGTGCGGCGCGCGTCTGGGACGATTGCGCCGACAACATCTGCTTCGTGCACCTTGCGGGCGACAAGGCAGCCGCGGACGCGGCCTTCGCGCGCGCAGACCACGTCGTCCAGCATCGGTTCGTGATCAACCGCGTCACCGCCGTCACCATGGAACCGCGCGGTTGCATCGGCGACTACCACGCCACCAGCGGCCACTACACGCTGTATGCCCAGCCGCAGGGCGTGCACGTCTTCCGCTCGGATCTCGCAACTCAGGTGCTAAAGGTTCCCGAGAGCCGGGTCCGCGTCATCGCCGGCGATGTCGGCGGCAGCTTCGGCATGAAGTCGGCGATCTTCAACGAGGCACCGCTGTGCCTACTCGCCTCGAAGCTCACCGGCCGCCCCGTCAAATGGCAGAGCACGCGTTCGGAGGCCTTTCTCAGCGATGCCGAAGCGCGTGACAACGTGACCGATGCCGAGCTCGCGCTCGACAAGGACGGCACCTTCCTTGGCATGCGGGTGAAGACCATCGCCAACATGGGCGCGCACCTGCAAAACGGCACGCCGAACTTCCTCAACAATCTGGGCACGCTCGCCGGCGTCTATCGCACGCCCGCCATTCATGCCGACGTGACCGCCGTCTACACGCACACGAATCCGGTGCGGCCGTATCGCGGCAATGGGCGCCCGGAAGCCGCATACGTGATCGAGCGCCTGGTCGATCTTGCGGCGGATGAAACCGGAATCGATCCGGTCGAACTGCGCCGGCACAACATGATCCCGCCCGCCGCAATGCCGTTCAAGACCGGGCTCACCTTCACGTATGACTGCGGCGAGTTTGAAAAGGTGCTCGATGAAGGAAGGCATCTCGCCGATGTGTCCGGATTCGCCAAGCGCCGTGCGGATTCGCAGAAGCGTGGCAAGCTGCGCGGCCTAGGCCTTTCTTATTCGATCGAAAGGGCGGGAACGCTCGGTTTCGAAGGCGCGGAGGTGCGGTTCGATCGCTCGGGTGCACTCACGCTGTTCTCCGGCAGCGTCACGCAAGGACAGGGCCACGAAACCGTATTCAAGCAGCTCGTCTGCGACGCCTTGGGCGTTCATCCCGATCAGGCCGAGTACATTCAGGGCGACACGGACAAAGTGTTTTTTGGCCAGGGAACAGGCGGCTCGCGCTCGGCGACGCTGTCCGGATCGGCGTTTCATGGCGCAGTGGAAAAGATCACCGCCAAGGCGAAGCTGCTTGCCGCCCACGTGCTCGGGGTCGATGCCGCCGACCTCAAATTCGAGGAAGGCATTTTCTCCAGCCCGAAGACCAACCGCACGATGACCATGCAAGAGGTCGCCCGCGCCGCTGCCGACCCGGCGAAGCTCCCGCAGAACGTGGAGGGTGGCCTCACCGCGACTTCGGTCTATCGCGCCGACGTCGAGAACTATCCGAACGGGTGCCACGTCTGCGAAGTCGAAATCGATCGCGAGACCGGCGAGGTCGAAATCGCACGCTACACCGTGGTCGACGACGTCGGGACGGTTCTCAATCCGTTGCTGCTCCATGGGCAGATTCACGGCGGCGTCGTGCAGGGCGTTGGACAAGTCCTGATGGAGGACATCCAGCGCGATTCTTCGGGCCAGCCAATCACCGGCTCCTTCATGGATTACGCGATGCCCCGCGCCAGCGACGTCGGCGCCATCGAGGTCGAGAGTCATCCGGTGCCAACCAGGACCAATCCGATCGGAGTCAAAGGTGCCGGCGAAGCCGGCTGTGTCGGCGCCCTCCCCGCAGTCGCAAATGCGCTCGTCGATGCGCTCTCGGAATTCGGCGTGCGCCATGTCGAGATGCCGGCCACTCCGGAGCGCATCTGGCGCGCGATGAACGCGAGTGGGGCTTTGCGATCCGAATGACGAGACTGATCGTGAACTGGCTTGCCAAAAAATGGGCCAGCAGTCGGGAGGACGACCATGGTAAGCCGCCGTGAATTGCTCAAGCTGACCGCTGCGTTTCCGATGGGCGCTGCGTTGCAGAATGGCCTGCATGCGCAGGAAGCCTGGCCGAGCCGCACGATCACGATGGTGGTGCCGTTTCCTCCCGGTGGAACAGCCGATTTCGCAGCCCGCCCACTGGCCGCGCATCTGGCCGAGAAGCTCGCGCGCAATGTTGTGGTCGAGAACAAGGGTGGCGCTGGAGGCGGTATCGGGCACGCCTATGTGGCCCGCGCCGAACCCGATGGCTACACGATCATGACCGCGCTGTCATCGCTCGCCGTTATCCCCGAGGCCAACAAACTGCAGGGCAAGCCCGCCACTTACGAGATTGACCAGTTCGTGCCGCTTGCACGCATGTTCGCGGATTCAACGCTTCTGACGGTGAAGAAGTCCTCGCCCTGGAAAACGCTCGATGACTTCGTCAGGGATGTGAGAGCCAACCCCGGAAAGATCGCCTACGGCACGTCCGGTTATCTCGGCACAGTGCATCTTGCGATGGAGATGTTCCTGAACGCGGCCGGGCTCAAGATGGTCCATGTGCCCTATCAGGGCGGTGGCCCTGCGTTCGGCGCGCTCATATCGGATCAGGTTCCGGTGGTGCCCACACTGGAGTCCATCGGCAAAGGCCAATTCGATGCCGGCAATCTGCGCGTGCTGGCGCAGTGGGGCACCGAGCGGCTCGCCAATTTTTCCGATGCGCCGACTTTTCAGGAGGCGGGGTACCCGGACGTCGTCTACATCCTGTGGGCCGGTGTGTTCGCTCCGAAGAAGACACCCGAGCATGTGACGCGCATTCTGCGCGACGCGATCCGTCCATTCATGACGGACAAGGCAGTGATCGAACGGTTCAAGGTGGCTGGAAGCCAGGTGTCCTACCTCGACGGTCCAGAGTTTGCACGCTTTCTCGAAGTCGACAGCGAGCGCCTCGTAAAAATCGTCCGCAAGATTGGATTGTCCTGACGCACCCGGATCTGCTCGGCGCGCTGTGAATACGTGACTTTCAAGGGCTGAAAGTTTTGTTTCCGGGATTCCGCTTTCGCGGGAATGAGCGGAGGACTAGACTCACCGCACAACAACAAGACTCGTGGAGGAAGGTCATGCTTCGTCATGCCGTGAGGCTTGCGGCGGTTTCGCTTCTCGCCGCCCCCGCCCTCGCCCAAGCGCCCAAAGTCGGCGATCCGCCCGAGGCCTCCAACATGCGCCTCGTCGGCATGAGCGACTTGCAGGCACGCAGCGCCTATCAGCCGACCATCCATAAACAGGGCCAGCGCTACATCGCCTACATCGGCCACCACGGCGGCACACCCGATGTGCCGAAGCCGATCAACAAGATGACCGGGATGGCCGAGTTCAACGGCACCTCGATCCTCGATGTCACCGATCCGGCCAATCCGAAATATCTCAAGCACCTGCCGGGGCTGGAAGGAAACTACGAGGAAGGCGGCGCGCAGATGGTGCGCGTCTGCGACGGCCGTTCGCTGCCGAAGGGCGATCCGGCCAAGACGTACATGCTGCGCGTGTTCGGCGGAAGGGCGCATGAAATCTGGGACGTGAGCGATCCGATGAATCCCGCGCTGCTGGCGCGGTTGGAAAGCGGGCGCGACACGCACAAGAACTGGTGGGAGTGCAACACCGGCATCGCGTACCTCGTCTCGGGGATTCCGGGCTGGCGTGTGCGCCGTATGACGCAGGTCTACGACCTGAGCGATCCCGCAAAGCCGGTGCACATCCGCGACTTCGGACTCCCCGGTCAGGAGCCGGGCTCCGCGGGCACCGTGCCGACTGAGCTGCATGGAATGATCTCAAGCGGCCCGCAGGGCAATCGCATCTATGTCGGTTACGGCACCAACAAGGGCGGCGTGCTGCAGATCATCGATCGCGAGAAGCTGATCAAGGGGCCGAAGGAGCCGACGCCGGACAACCTGCGCGCGCCCGTGATCGGCGAATTGCAGATGTCGCCGCTGGTCGGCGCGCACACGACGTTCCCGCTCGGCAAGATCCGCATTCCGGAATTCGCCAACGACAAGGCCGGCGCCGAGCGCGACATGGTGATGATCGTGGACGAGTCGCTGGTGAATGAATGCGGCTCGGCCGAGTCGCGGCAGATGGTGTGGTTCGTCGATGCCACGATCGAGAAATATCCGATGGTGGTGTCGAACTATACGCCGGCGGCGGGAAATTTCTGCGAGCGCGGCGGGCGCTTCGGCGCGCATTCGTCGAACGAGAGCATGGCGCCGGTGTTCTACGGCAAGCTCGCCTTCGTGACGTTCTTCAATGCCGGCGTACGCGCGATCGACGTACGCAATCCCTATTCACCGAAGGAGGCCGGCTATTTCATCCCGGCGATCACCGAGGCGACCGACAAGCGCTGCATCAAGGTGAATGAGCAGGAGCGCTGCAAGATCGCAATCCAGAGCAACAACGTGGAGACCGACGACCGCGGCTATATCTATGTGGTCGACCGCGCCAACACCGGGATGCACATTCTCGAGGTGACGGGCGAGGCAAGGAAGATTGCGGGGCTGCCGTAATCTTTCCGCGGGCGCGATGCCGGTTATTGTGCCCTCTCCCCTTGTGGGAGAGGGCTGCTCGGACATTTCAACGGACTTCAGACGGGTTAGGGGTACCCCTCAACCGGCCGAGTCTGTTGAAACTGCGGAGTTGCCCTCTCCCACAAGGGAGAGGGCGCAAATGCAGGCGCCGCACTTCGCGGATAGATCAATCCCGCCGCCGCGAAATCACGTACGACTCGTCGTAGAACCACAGCCCGTTGTGTTTGCGCAGCACCTCGCGCGTGGCGTCGAGATAGCGCCCATCGCTCACCACGCTGCCGAGCCGGTCGTCCTCGATCTGCGCCACATAAATGGCGGCGTTCCAGGCGGCGAACGCCGTGGAGGTGCCGATCGACTCGGACACTTCGGACGGCAGCGTGTGCATCTCGTAGCGGAACAGCGAGCGGTTATCCGCATAGGCGTTGAAGTTGAGATCGCGGCCCGCGGCTCCAAGCTCCTGCTTCACGGCTTTCAGGATCTCGTGCCGGTCGGTGGTGAACGGATTGTCGCCCGGCCAGACCTTCTCGATGATCTCCATGCCGGGATCGTGGCCGTAGGAATGGATCGCCAGCATGCGCCCGCCAGGGCCCAGCGCGCGCGCGAGCGGCGCGATCACGCGCCGTGCCTTGAAGTCGACCGAGGCGCGGGCGCGATAAGGTTGCGACGCGATCACTAGATCGTAATTCGCGACCGTGCCGCCGGGCTTGGGGATGATCGGGTCGAGCAGGAATTTGTGATCCTCGCGATAGATCACCATCACGACCGGGCGCTCGTACACGGGATTGCCGGTCTTCGGCGAGACGCCGGCTTTCCAGTTCTCGGCTAGGAACGGCTCCAGATCCATGATCTGCGATTCGAACTTGTGCGCGGTCGATCCCGCCAGCGGCAGCTCGTGCCACACCATGCTGGAGGCGGCGCTCAAGGATTTGACCGCGAGCCACGGCGCGTCCGCGTAGGCAAGGTTGGTGAGCACCAGCACGGTCTGCGGGTGTTCGAGGAAGCGATCCGCCATTTTCTGCAAGGTGAGGCGGACGTCTTCGAGGCTGATCTCCTTGCCGACCGCGTAGAACGGCATGTGCGGAAAGCGGTCGTGCATCGAGCGCATCACGCGCACCAGCACCGAGCCGTCGCCGACGCCGGCGTCGAACACGCGCACCGCCGGCGGGCGCGGATGGATGTTGGCAAGCTCGAGCGAAACGCGGCTCGCCACCACCCATTTCTCGGAGCAGGTATTTACGAAGAGCAGGTACTTCTGCCGGTTGTCGAAGAAGCGGAAATTGCGCTGCGGATCGTCCGCTCCGGGCGCAATCGCGACCGGCCCCTCGGAGCGCTGCGGCGCGCGCAGCATGGGCGAACGCTCGATTACCAGCGGACGCGACAGCGCGGGCTTGCCCTGATAACTCTGCATGAAGCCGCGGATGCGGTCGAGCGTCTCGGTGGTGATGCGTCCGCCGTTGCGCAGGCGGCTTGCAAGCTTGCCGTCGTTCACGGCGCGGCGCCCGAATGTCGACTCGGCGAGGCCGGCCTGGCGGCAGAAATCGGAGATTTCCTGCAGGAGCGCATCGTGCATGGGCGGCTTCCTCAAGCGGCTCATCGTGGCGTGAGCTTGCGGGCAGCGAACCAAGCCGTGCGTTGCCGGTCAACCACAAACAGTCCCACTGATTTGGTGGGCAGAATGTGTGGGGCAGCACGAATTGCCATGTACTCCGGCCTATTTTTCCCGAAGTGGGATGGCAATTCTATCCGATTATGGGC
>JAXDOA010000418.1:0-2578 GCA_034669125.1 Hyphomicrobiales bacterium | reverse complement strand
TGTCCTTCGAGCGCTTGATGTATTCCGGGATGCGGTCGACCGAGCCGATCTCGCCCAGCATCTTGAGCGCTGCCTCGTTGGCGCCGCCATGCGCGGGGCCCCACAGGCAGGCGATGCCGGCCGCGATACAGGCGAACGGGTTTGCGCCCGAGGAGCCGGCAAGCCGCACCGTCGAGGTCGAGGCATTCTGCTCGTGGTCGGCGTGCAGGATGAAGATGCGGTCCATGGCGCGGGCCAGCACGGGGTTGGGCTTGTACTCCTCGCACGGTACCGCGAAGCACATGCGCAGGAAGTTGGTCGCGAAATCGAGGTTGTTCTGCGGATAAACGAACGGCTGGCCGATCGAATATTTGTACGCCATCGCGGCGAGCGTCGGCATCTTGGCGATCATGCGCATCGAGGCGATCATGCGCTGCATCGGATCGGAGATGTCGGTTGAATCGTGATAGAACGCCGCCATGGCGCCGACCGAGCCGCACATGACCGACATCGGATGCGCGTCGCGGCGGAAGCCCTGGAAGAACCGGCTCATCTGCTCGTGAACCATCGTGTGATGGTTGACGCGATAGTCGAAGTCGATCTTCTGCGCCTTGGTCGGCAGTTCGCCGTAGAGCAGCAGGTAGCAGGTTTCGAGGAAGTCGCCGTTCTCGGCCAGTTGCTCGATCGGGTAGCCGCGATAGAGCAGGATGCCCTCGTCACCGTCGATGTAGGTGATCTTGGACTCGCAGCTTCCCGTGGAGGTAAAGCCCGGATCGTAGGTGAAGACCCCCGCCTGGCCGTACAGCTTGGAAATGTCGATCACGTCGGGACCGATCGTCCCTTCGTACATCGGGAACGAATAGTTCTTGTCGCCGACGGTCAGCTTTGCGGACTTGGTATTCGTGCCGTGCTCGGGGGGCGTTTTGGCATCCATGGGAAGCCTCTCTGGCGCCCCCGCGCGGGCCGGAGGGGCCGAAATGAGCACCGTTCGCGCGAAATCCCGGCGGGCGTGCGGTGCAGCAAACGTGATAATTCTGGGTATCCCATTCAAGGGTGCCCCGCAAGATGGCGGCGCGCTGCCCGGGAATACCCGCCGGGAATAACGGTGTTGTGAAGGCGCTCAGCGCGCGGCGCTGCGGGGCGCCTCGGCCGGGCCGACCGCCTGGTCGGCGATGCGCGCGAGGCTTTCGGCCTTTCCCAGCACGGCCAGCACGTCGAAAATGCCGGGCGAGGTGGTGCGGGCGGTCAGCGCCGCGCGCAGCGGCTGCGCCACCGCGCCCAGCTTGACGCCCGACCGCTCCGCATAGGCGCGCACCGCGGCTTCGGCGGCCTCGGCGCTCCACGGGTCGACCATGGCAAGATCGCGCGACACCTGGCCCAACAAAGTGCGCGCCTCGGGGGTCATCTGCGCGGCGGCCTTCTCGTCGAGTTCGAGCGGGCGGTCGGCGTAGAGGTAGCGCGCGCTTTCGATCAGTTCGACCAGCGTCTTGGCGCGCTCCTTCAGTCCCGGCATGGCAGCAACGAGCTTGGCGCGCAGCGCAGGCGTGATCTTGGCGGCAAGCTCGGCGCCGGCCGGCACATAGGGCAGCACCCGCTCGATCTCGGCGACGAGATCGGCGTCCGCCATCGCCCGGATGTAATGGCCGTTGAGGCTTTCCAGCTTGGCGAAGTCGAAGCGCGCGGGCGAGCGGCCGATCGCGGCCAAGTCGAATGCCGCGATCATCTCCTCGGTGGAGAAAATCTCCTGGTCGCCATGCGCCCAGCCGAGCCGCACCAGATAGTTGCGCATCGCGACCGGCAGGTAGCCCAGCGCGCGGTAGGCCTCGACCCCGAGCGCGCCGTGGCGCTTGGAGAGCTTGGCGCCGTCCGGCCCGTGGATCAGCGGAATGTGCGCCATCACCGGGACGCTCCAGCCGAGCGCCTGATAGATCTGGGTCTGGCGCGCGCCGTTGGTGAGGTGATCGTCGCCGCGGATGATGTGCGTCACGCCCATGTCGTGATCGTCGACCACGACGGCGAGCATGTAGGTCGGGTTTCCGTCGGAACGCAGCAGAACCAGATCGTCGAGGTTCTCGTTCTGCCACACGACGCGGCCCTGCACCTGATCTTCGATCACGGTCTCGCCGGTGAGCGGGGCTTTCAGCCGGATCACCGGCTTGACGTTCGGGCGCGGGTGCGACGGGTCGCGGTCGCGCCAGAGCCCGTTGTAGAGCTTGGAGCGGCCTTCGGCGCGCGCGGCTTCACGCATGGCGGCAAGCTCTTCGGGCGAGGCGTAGCAGTAGTAGGCCTTGCCGGCCGCGAGCAGTTGCTCGGCCATCTCACGGTGCCGCTCGGCGCGGGAAAACTGGTGCACAGGCTCGCCGTCCCACTCGAGGCCGAGCCACGCGAGGCCATCGTAGATCGCCGCGATCGCGGGCTCGGTCGAGCGCGCGCGGTCGGTATCCTCGATACGCAGCAGGAACTTGCCGCCGTGATGGCGCGCGAACAGCCAATTGAACAAGGCCGTACGTGCGCCCCCGATATGGAGATAGCCGGTCGGCGAGGGGGCAAAACGTGTGACGACGGTCATGGATGTATCTGATGCTGGCGGAATGCGCTG
>JAXDOA010000417.1:0-2926 GCA_034669125.1 Hyphomicrobiales bacterium | reverse complement strand
CGCGCTCACCGCGCGGCACAATCTCGGCAAGGCCGAGAACCTGAAGATCATGTTCGATCGCGACGTGCGGCCGATCCACCTTGAGGCGCATATCAGCCCGGAGCTTTCGCTCGCGCGCCTGAGCTACGACGCATCGTCGCGCCGCTTCGACATTGCATTCGAACTCGCGAGCGGCGCGCAAGGTTCGTGGCGCTATACGGGAACGGCCGTCGAAACCATGGAAGCCGCGGTGCCGACGCGTGCGTTCGCGCGCGGCGACGTCATCAAGGCGAGCGACTTCGTGGTCGAACGCCGGCCGAAGAGCGAGTTCACCTCCGAGCCTCCGGCCCAGCCGGCCGAGATCGCCGGATACGCGGCGCGCCGCGCTGTGCGCGCGGGCCAGCCGCTGCGCGCGGCCGACCTGATGAAGGCCGAGCTCGTCCAGCGCAACGACACCGTCACGCTGCACTACGAGGTGCCCGGCATCGTTCTGTCGATGCGCGGCAAAGCGCTCGATAGCGGCGCCGAGGGTGACAGCGTGAACGTGCTCAATATCGCCTCGAAGCGCACCATCCAGGGCGTCGTCACCGCGCCCGGCCACGTCATCGTGATGGCGCCGCCCGCTCCCGCCCGCGTCGCGGCGCGCCTGCCCGACACCGAAACCCCGATCGAACAAAGCCGTTGAACCGCGTGAGAGTCATGCCGAACACATCGCGTCTTCCAGCGCCCATTGCCCTGATCCTCGCCACGGGACTGCTCGGCGGCTGCTCCGCCCTCGACCGGCTGAAGAACATCGGCGAGCAGCCGGCGCTCTCGGCGATCGAGAACCCGACCACGCAGCCCGGCTACAAGCCGGTGCAGATGCCGATGCCGGCGCCACAGCCCGCGGTCTACAATCCGAATTCGCTGTGGCGAAACGGCTCGCGCGCGTTCTTCAAGGATCAGCGCGCCATGCAGGTCGGCGACATCATGACGGTGAAGGTGAAAATCACCGACAACGCCAAGTTCGAGAACGGCACCGCGCGCAGCCGCACCAGCAAGGAAGATTCCGGCGTCACCGATTTCATCGGCAGCAAGCTCTTGACCGGGCAAGCCGCGCAACTGATGCCGGGCAAGATCCTCTCAGCGGATTCCACCTCGTCGACCGACAACAAAGGTTCGGTGAACCGGCAGGAGGCCCTGCTCACCAATGTCGCCGCGGTGGTCACGCAGGTGCTGCCGAACGGCAACCTCGTGGTCGAAGGCAAGCAGGAGGTGCGCGTCAACTTCGAGGTGCGCGAACTGATCGTCGCCGGCATCGTGCGGCCGGAGGACATCGAGAGCGACAACACGATCGACTCGACCAAAATCGCACAGGCGCGCATCGCCTATGGCGGGCGCGGCCAGCTCACCGACGTGCAGCAACCGCGCTACGGCCAGCAGGTGATGGACGTGCTGCTGCCGTTCTGAAAAATGACGCTGTCATCCCGGCCAAGCGAGCAACGCGAGCGCGAGCCGGGACCCATAACCACGAATGTCGCGAGGTTACGCAGGTCTGTGATTATGGATTCCGGCTCTCGCCATAGCGCGTCGCAGACGCGCGTGAACGCGCTTAAGGCTCGGCCGGAATGACGAAATAAAGAGCTCCCCGCCGCTCCGTCGTGCACAACGGAGCAGCGTCTCAACGCGGCCTCCGGCTCTCCCCGCCGGGGGCCGCGTGTCGTTTGCGCGATGCGTAGCCCGCATGGAGCCTTAAGCGCGTTTACGCGCGTCTTCGACGCACTATGGCGCAATGCGGGGCCGGTTGACGCACCGCGCAGTCCCGGATTTCGCTTCGCTCATCCGGGCTACAAGGACTTCGCCGATTAGCTCGCGCATCCTCGCGGCCGAGGAATGAGGCTTCTACGAGCCGGGGCGTGCATAGCGCGTGCCCGCGCGTCCAAAAAGGAAAATGGCGGGCACGCTTTCGCTTTGCCCGCCCTACAAGCCGCGACAACGATGCGATAAATCAATCGTCTCGATACACTCTTTCGCGCCGCTCGTGGCGCTCCTGCGCCTCGATCGACAGTGTCGCGATCGGACGCGCTTCGAGCCGCTTGAGCGAGATCGGCTCCCCGGTTTCTTCGCAATAGCCGTAGCTGCCGTCGTCGATACGCTGGATCGCGGCCTCGATCTTGGCGATCAGCTTGCGCTGGCGGTCGCGCGCGCGCAGCTCGATCGCGCGGTCAGTCTCGGACGAAGCGCGGTCGGCGAGATCCGGATGGTTTTGGTTCTCGTCCTGCAGGTGCTGCAGCGTATCGCGCGCCTCCTTGAGGATCTCGTCCTTCCACATGATCAGCTTGGCGCGGAAATATTCGCGCTGGCGCTCGCCCATGAAGGGCTCTTTGTCGGACGGGCGATAGCCGTTGAGGCCGTGAATGGTCTTGTCGGGCAGCTTATGGCCATTCTTCTCGGCCACTCGCGGCTTTTTTTCTTTCTCCCGCAGCATCCCTCTACGACTCCATGCACCGCGACCGAACAACAGAGTCTTCCCCGCGCGGCGAGCTTATATCCGTACGGCAGGCGCCCGACAACACCGAAGTCAGTCATCGAAGCGGCATCGAAAACGTGCAGTGCAGCACGGACCGAAATGCCGATAATACAGGCTAAACAGCGCCTTGCCGGCCGGATCGCGGCATGCCGATCTTGGCAAGTTCCACGCCGACGCGCAGTTCGATCTCGGCCAGCACGGTGTCCAGTCCGGGGTCGCCGGTCTGCTCCGCAAGGCCTGCGGCGACCGATTTGAGCCGTGCGAGCGCGCCTGCGTCGAGAGTTCCCGAGAGCAGTCCGAGCTTGAGCGCATCGAGTGCGTCGAGCGCAGTGCGCCCGCGCTTGACCGCCTTGCGGCGGCGCTCGCCGGGTTCATCGACGCCCTGCAGCGCGAGCAGCGTCTCGATGCCGCCGATGTTGCGCATGCCGGACGTGGCGG
>JAXDOA010000416.1:0-5632 GCA_034669125.1 Hyphomicrobiales bacterium | reverse complement strand
CGCGCACGAGAGCGTGGGTCACGAATTCCGCGTCCTGCTCGACGGCTTCGCCAAGGCCGCGACCGGCTCGTCCAACCGCATCGCGCGTGCGATCCTCCTCGATACGCCGCCCTCGCTCGATGTCGGCGAGGCGACCGACAAGGGCTCGATCAACCAACGCATGGTCTTGCAAAATCGCACCGCGTTGGTGAATGAGCTTTACGCCGAGTTGCCGTCCTCGCGAGTGATCGCCGCCGATGAGAGGTGAACAATGAGCCGAGCCCTCACCGCATCATGGGACGATGTATGGCTGCTCGACGGCGTGCGCACGCCATTCGTCGATTACAACGGCGGACTCGCGGCGATCTCGCCGATCGACCTCGGCATCAAGGCGGCGCGCGAGGTGTTCGCACGCTCCGGCGCCGCGCCGGAGGATGTCGGCACCGTCATCACCGGCAATATGGCGCAGGCGAGTTTCGACGCGTATCTGCTCCCGCGCCACATCGGGCTTTATTCCGGCGTGCCGATCGAGACGCCCGCACACATGGTGCAGCGCGTGTGCGGCACCGGCATCGAAGTGCTGACGCAGGCGGCCGATACCATCACGCACCGTGGCGTCGATCTTGCGCTCTGCGTCGGCACCGAGTCGATGAGCCGCAACCCGATCTCCGCCTACACGCATCGCGGCGGTTTCCGCATGGGGCAGGTCGAGTTCAAGGATTTCCTGTGGGAAGCCCTGATGGACCGCTCCGCCAATGTCACCATGGGTGACACGGCGGAAAATCTCGCGCGCCAGTACCAGATCACGCGGCCGGAGGTGGATGCGTTCGCGGCGCGCAGCTTCGAGCGCGCCGTGAAGGCGCAGCAGTGGGGCTTCCTTGCCGGTGAGATCGCGCCGGTGAAGACCGAGGAATTCGCACGGGAAGGCTACAATTCGCGCGGCATCAGGCTCGCGCGCGACGCGAAGGAACTCGACCACGACACACACATCCGCCATTCCACCACCGAGCAACTCGCGAAAATCCGCCCTGCCTTCGGCGGCGTACAAACCGGCGGTAATTCCTCCGCCATCGTCGATGGCGCGGCCGCCGCGCTCGCGGCGTCTGGCGACTATGTCAAACAGCACGGCAAGGCGCCGCTCGCGCGTATCGTGGCGGGCGCGGCGGCCGGCGTTCCGCCGGAGATCATGGGGATCGGCCCGGTGCCGGCGATCCAGGCGGTGCTGAAGAAAGCGGGCCTGAAACTTTCCGACATTGATCGCTTCGAGATCAACGAGGCGTTCGGTGCACAGGTGATGGCGTGTGCGCGCGCCCTCGACCTCGACGAGGACAAGCTCAACGTCAACGGCGGCGCCATCGCGATCGGCCATCCGCTCGGCGCGACCGGGGTACGCCTTTCCGTTACGCTGGCACGCGAGTTGAAGCACGCAAACCTGCGTTACGGCATCGCGTCCGCCTGCATCGGCGGCGGGCAGGGGATCGCATTGCTCATCGAAAATCCCGACGCAACGAAACACTGAAGTTTTTGGGAGAACGAACATGGACATCACGGGACACGCTGCGATCGTCACTGGCGGCGGCTCCGGCCTCGGCGCCGCGACCGCATCCGAGCTGGCCAAGGCCGGCGCCAAGGTCGCGCTGCTCGACGTCAACATGGACGCGGCTAACGCGCATGCCAAAGAGATCGGGGGCATCGCGATCAAATGCGACGTGTCGGACGCCGCAGGCGCCGAAGCCGCCATCAAGGAGGCGAACGCCAAGAACGGCGTCGCGCGCATCCTGGTCAACTGCGCCGGCATCGGCAAAGCCGGGCGCATCGTCGGGCGCGAAGGGCCGATGCCGCTCGGCAACTATGAGCAGGTCATCAAGGTCAACCTGATTGGTTCTTTCAACACACTCCGTTTGTTCGCTGCCGCGTGCTCCAAGACCGAAGCGCTGGAGGATGGCGAGCGCGGCGTCGCGATCAACACCGCCTCGGTCGCAGCTTACGACGGGCAGATCGGGCAGGCGTCCTATTCGTCCTCGAAGGGCGGCATCGTGGCGCTGACCTTGCCGGCCGCGCGCGAGCTGGCGCAGTTCGGCATCCGTGTCTGCGCCATCGCGCCGGGCATTTTCTACACGCCGATGCTGATGGGGCTGACCGAGGAGATCCGCGCCAGCCTCGCGGCCTCGATCCCGTTCCCGCAGGTGCTCGGCAAGCCGGAGCAATATGCGGCGCTCGCGCGCCACATCGTCGAGAACCGCTATCTCAACGGCGCGACGATCCGCCTAGACGGGGCGCTGCGCATGGCGCCGCGATAATGCCCTACCTCACCAACATCGTGGCGCGGCGCATCCAGTGGGGCGAGTGCGACCCCGCCGGCATCGTGTTCTATCCGCGCTATTTCGAGATGTTCGACGCCTCGACCACGGCGCTGTTCTCGGCCGCGACCGGGCTCACCAAGTACCAGATGTTCGAGACCTTCAAATTCGCCGGCTACCCGATGGTCGACACGCGCGCGCGCTTCCTCATCCCGTGCCGCTTCGGCGATGACGTGACCATCGAGACCACGATGACCGAGGCGAAGCGCTCCAGCTTCAACATCACGCACCATCTCAAGAAGGACGGCGCGTTGGCGGTCGAGGCGTTCGAGACTCGCGTCTGGGTCGGACGCGATCCGGCCGACCAAGCCAAAATCAAGTCGCAGCCGATCCCGCCCGAGGTGCTCGCGAAGCTTTCGCTCCCTTAAGCCGCTCCCCGTTGCGGGGCTCCCGTCCCTCCGCGATCTCCCGCAACAGCGCGATCAGCGCCGCGCGGCCGTCCTCGCCGACCTTGGCGTTGATGCGTGTCTCATGCGCCTTGATCACCGGCTTGAGCCTGCGCATCAGCGCCGCGCCCTCCGCCGTGAGGTAGAGCGCATAGGAGCGCTTGTCGCGCGCGGCCGGGCGCCGCTCGGTCAGCCCGCGCGCTTCCAGCGCGTCCAGCATGCCGACGAAATTGGTGCGCTTGATGCCGAGCGCCTCGGCGACCTGGCTCTGCGTCAGGCCCGGATTGCGCTCGATCACGGTCAGCACCGAGAACTGCGCAGGGCGAATGTCGAACGGCGCGAACGCCGCGAAGAAGTCCTGGAACACGGTCAGCTGCGCGCGCCGCAGCACATAGCCGATCAGGTCCGGCAGCGGCCCGAGGTCGATCGTTTCCTTGCCCATTCCCACTCCACGAGCGTCAACCTCATGTTATCCGACCGCGCCCCTGCGCCAAAAGGCAGGTCTGCTGGGATAATTCCGGGAGCGGCCGGAACGGCCCCGGAGTTGTCTCGCGCAGCCGCCGTCGCTAGTGTTGCGGCGAACTGCGAGAAAGCAGAATTTTAAGGTTCGAGGGAGGATTTTCATGCGATTGAAACTCGTCGCACTCAGCGCCGCTTTGGTCGTCGCCGCAGGCGCCGCGTCCGCACAGGACAAAACCTTCGAGCTGCGCCTGGCGCACTGGGTGCCGCCCTCGCATCCGCTGCAGAAGTCGCTGGAGGATTGGGGCGCCTCGGTCGAGAAGGCCTCGAACGGCACCATCAAATACAAGGTCTATCCCTCGCAGCAGCTCGGCAAGGCGTTCGACCATTACGACATGGCACGCGACGGCATCGCGGACCTGACTTACGTCAATCCGGGCTATCAGCCGGGCCGCTTCCCGATCATCGGCGCGGGCGAGCTGCCGTTCCTCGTCTCCAACGCCAAGGGCGGCTCGCAGGCACTCGACGACTGGTATCGCAAATACGCCGAGAAGGAGATGCGGGACGTGAAGTTCTGCCTCGCCTTCGTGCACGACCCCGGCTCGTTCCATTCCAAGGCCAAGAAGATCATGGCGCCGGGCGATATCAAAGGCATGAAGATCCGCCCCGCGCACGCCACCATGGCGACCTTCATGTCGCAACTCGGCGCCACGAATGTGCAGTCGAGCGCTCCAGAAGTGCGCGACATCCTCGAGAAGGGCGTCGCGGATGCGGTGACGTTCCCGTGGGGTTCGGTGCCGCTGTTCGGCATCGACAAGGTCACCAAGTACCACATGGAAGTGCCGCTCTACGTGACGACCTTCGCGTTCGTGTTCAACATGGGCACCTACGGCCAGATGTCGGCCGCGCAGAAGAAGGTGATCGACGATCACTGCACCAACGAGTGGGCCGGCAAGGTGGCCGGCACGTGGGCGGACTTCGAGCATGCCGGCATCGCCAAGCTCAAGGCCGACAGCGCACACGAGGTCTACCCGATCTCGGATGCGCAACTCGCCGAATGGAAGAAGGCGGCCGAGCCGCTGGAGAAGAGCTGGAGCGACAACGTCAAGAAGGGCGGCGGCGATCCGGACGCCATCATGAAGGAGCTGAAGGCGGCGCTCGGCAAGTTCAGCGCCGCGTATTGAAGGCATCGAATGAGCGGAGAAGCGGCGGCGGCGACAATCTCGCCGCCGTTATCGCGATGAAGCGGAGATGACGTGAACGCGCGTTACATGGATCGCTTCATCGACTCGATCGAGTGGATCGCGGCGACCCTCGTCGGCGTGGTTGCGGCGGACGTGTTCATTTCGATTATGCTGCGCTACTTCTTCTCGATCCAAATCCCGGATAGCTACGACTTCGGCCAGCTTCTGCTCGGCATCACGATCTTCTGGGGCATCGCGGCGACCTCGTATCGCGGCACGCACATCACCGTCGACCTGCTCTACGCGAACGTCAGTCCGCGGTGGCAGCGCGCCATGGACGTGTTCGCCACGCTGGTGCTGCTGTTCGTGGTGGCGGTGCAGACTTACACGCTGTTCGACAAGGTGGTCACCACGCGCGACTCCAACGTCCAGACCTTCGACCTGCGCCTGCCGGTGTGGCCGTTCTTCGCGCTGGCATGGATCGGCGACATCGCGGCGGTGCTGCTGATCGCGGTGCGCACCTATCGGCTGGTCTTTCATCCCGAGTTGATGAAAAAGCCCGACGAACTGCGGCCGGTCGAATAAGTCATGAGCACCGACGCCGTCGCCATCATCGGGTTTGTCAGCCTGTTCGTGCTGATGCTGCTGCGCGTGCCGGTCGGCATGGCGATGGGGCTCGTCGGCGTCACCGGCTTCGGTTACCTGACCTCGGGCGCGCCCGCGCTGAAGATCGTCGGCCACACGACGATGCGCACCGTGACCGACTTCAACTTCGCCGTGGTGCCGCTGTTCCTGCTGATGGGCGCTTTTGCCACCACGTCGGGCATGAGCCGCGAACTGTTTCGCGCCGCCAACGCGTTCCTCGGGCACCTGCGCGGCGGCCTCGGCATTGCCACCATCGCGGCGTGCGGCGGGTTCGCGGCGATCTGCGGCTCATCGGTCGCAACCGCGGCCACGTTCTCGAAAGTCGCGTACCCGGAAATGCGCCGCTTCGGTTATCCGCAATCGTTCGCCACCGGCGTGATCGCGGCCGGCGGCACGCTCGGCATCATGATCCCGCCCTCGACGGTGTTTGCCATCTACGGCCTCATCACCCAGCAGGACGTCGGCAAACTGTTCATCGCCGGCATCGTCCCCGGCCTGCTCGCGGTTTCGATGTACATGATCACCATCACGATCATCGGCTACGCCAAGCCCGGCTTCCTGCCCGAGGGCCAGAGGGTGCCGTGGAGCGAGAAACTTTCCGCGGTGAAGGACATCTGGG
>JAXDOA010000415.1:0-4702 GCA_034669125.1 Hyphomicrobiales bacterium | reverse complement strand
CGTGACGTTCTCCTATGCGGGACCCGACCGGGTGTGGCGCAACATCTGGCGCGGCGAAGGGCAGCTTCCGACCGCGATCCGCGTGCAACTGCGCGACGCGACCACCGACCGCACGCTCTCGGTTTCCACCGCCACCTTGGTTCACGCCGAAATACCGGCGGACTGCATCCTCGCCGAGGTGATTACCGATTGCCTCAACCGTCCTGTCCAGCCCGGACAACAACCGCCCAACTCCGGCTGACCGATGAACCTTCGCGCACAGCAATCAGGCGGCCAACGCGGCGAGCGCGGCTTCATCGTCGTGGCGGTGCTGTGGATCCTCGCTGCGCTCGCCACACTCGCGACGATCTTCTCGATGTACGTGATCAATACCGCGACTGCCTTCGCGGTGCATGACGAGCGGCTGCAGGCGGAGGCGCTGGCGCGCGCCGCGATCGAGCTTTCCGTCTATCAGGTCGCCGTCAACCCGCAGGCGCCGCCGTCGCGCGGGACGTTCCGATTCCGCATCGCCAACGCCGACGTGAACGCGGAGTTCAAGTCGGAGACCGCGCGCATCGATCTCAACAGCGCGCCGAAGGAATTGCTTGCCGGACTGTTCGTAACGATCGGCGCGCAGCGCGGAGCGGCGGACTACTACGCCGACCGCATCATCGGCTGGCGCGCGCCACCCCCCGAAGACAATCGCGCCGACGAAGCCGGGCTGTATCGCGCGGCGGGTCTGCCCTACGGGCCGCGCGGCTCACCGTTCCCGCACACGGGCGAGCTCGCGCTGGTGCACGGCATCCCGGATCTGCTGGTCGAGAAAGCCTTGCCGTTCCTCACCGTCTATAGCGGACAGCCGCAGATCAATATCTTCAATGCGGCGCCGCTGGTGGTTGCCGCATTGCCCGGAATGGACGCGGCGCGCCTGAACGCGGTCCTTGTGCAACGCGAGGCGGGGCCGCAGAATGCCGAAGGGCTGCTGGCGATGCTCGGTCCCGCCCAGACCCTCGCGAACACGCAAAGCAACAAGGCGCTGCGGGTGACGGCCCGCATCGCGTTCGACAGTGGGCAGCGTATGACGACCGAAGCGGTGATTTTCATCGTCGACAACGGCCCGGGGCCCTATCGCGTCCTCACCTGGCGCGACGACGCGGATGACTCGGGCACGCGGGTGACTGCGCGATGACGGGCTTAAGCGACATCACCGCCCTGTTCTCGCGCTGGATCGACACCGCCGCGGGCGCGATCGTGTCGGGGTTTTCGTCGTTCGGCAAACGCAAGACCGTGCAGGTGATCGAGGAGGGCGAGGGCTCGTTCGTGATTCAGGCCGCCGGGCGCAACGCGCCCGGCGAGCGCGTCCGGATCGTCGACGGGCAACTCGTCGGCTCCCATCCCGACAGTATCGCCGCGCTGCTCGATGGCAGCCGCGCCGAGCTGATGCTGCGCCCCAGCCGCGTCCTGTTCCGCCCGCTCGAACTGCCGCAGCGTGCGACCGAGTTTCTTGGCGGCGTGGTGCGCGCGCAGATCGATCGGCTGACGCCATGGACTGCGAATGACGCGGCGTTCGGCTGGAGCGATCCGGTCGTGGCCGGTGCCGACCGCATCGTCGTCACGGTCGCGGCAACGGCGCGCGCGCTGATGCAGCCGCTGGTCGATGCGCTGGTCGCGGCCGGCGCCGAGGCTGTCGCCGTCACGGCGACGCCGCCGGATGCCGCGCCGATCACCGTGCTCGATCATCACGCGCGCGGCGCGCTGGACTTTAGCCGCGTGCGCGGCGCGCTGGTCGCGCTGCTGATCGGCGCGGGACTGCTCGCCGGCATTTCGCTCAGCGCCGCCGCGGTGGTCGGCGTCGGTTACGGAAACCAGCAGGACGAGCTGACCCGCCGCATCAATGAGCGCCGCGCCATGATCCGCGCCGGACGCGACGGTCCGCAGGCCGGGACGCCGCAGCGCGCACTGGAGCGGCGCAAGTATCAAAGCCCGTCGAGCGTGATCGTGCTCGAAGTGCTGTCGCAGATCCTCCCTGACCACACTTACGTCACGGAGCTGCGCATCGAAGGCGACAAGGTGCGCGTGACCGGCGTGACGCGCGACGCGCCCGAATTGATCCGCCTGCTGGAGCGCTCGCCGAACTTCACCCGCGCCACCTTCTTCGCGCCGACCACAAGGGGGCCCTCCGATCCTGGCGAGCGCTTCCACATCGAGGCGCAGATCGAACCCGTCTTCGCGTATCGCTCATGAGCACCCCGAAAGCCTCACGCCTGTCGTCGCTGCGCCCGATGCTGGCGGTCGCCGCCTATGCGGTGGCGGTGGTGGTGCTGCTCGCAATGGCGTGGTCCGGCGTCGCCGACATTCTCGACCGCCGCCACGCGATCGCCGCCGCATCCGACCTGCTGGCGCAACTCGAAGGACGCAAGCCTTCGCCGCTCGCGGCGGCTGGCGCGGCCGCGACGCAGATTCCGGCCGGTTCGCCATTCCTCGAAGGCCAGACACTCACGGTCGCGGGCGCGGCGCTGCTGCAGCGCGTCGCGGACGCCGTCAACAAGGTGGGCGGCAACGTGCTCTCCTCGCAGGTCGACGTGCAGGGCGTGCAGGCGAAGGACGGTTTCGTGAACGTGCTGGCGAGCTGCGAGCTCGATCATGCGGCGTTGCAGCGCCTGCTCTACGATCTCGAAGCCGGAATGCCGTTCCTGTTCCTCGAACAGGTGGTGGCGCAATCGCCGCAGACCGCTTCGCCCCAGGAAGGCGGGCGCATGCGGTTGCTGCTCGCAGTCTCGGGCCGCTGGCAGGGCGACAAATGAGACGGCTCGCACCCTGTGTGGGACTTGCCGCCGCGCTGCTGATCAGCGCCGGGGCGCAGGGCGCCAATCCGCCCGGCGCGATGGACCTGCCGCCGAGCAATGTCATGCCGGCACCGGTGGACATGTCGCCCGGGGCAGCACCACGCGTCGACCGCAGCGATCCGAGCGGCAATCCGCTCTGGGCGATCCCGCTCTCCGCGCTGACCGCGACGCGCGAGCGGCCGCTGTTTCTTCCTTCGCGCCGCGCGCCCGCGCCGGCGGTCGCCAACACGCCGGTCGCCGTGGCGCCGCTACCGGCCAAGCCGCCGCCCGTCGAGGAGCAGCCACCGCTCATCCTGGTCGGCGCGATCGCCAGCGAGACCGAGGGCTACGCGGTGTTCCTCGATCAGGCCACCAATACGGTCATCCGGCTCAAGACCGGGCAGGACCATTCCGGATGGGTCTTGCGTTCGGTGAAGGGGCGCGAAGCGGTATTGCAGAAGGATCGCCAGACCACGACGCTCGCGCTGCCGGTGCCGGGCGGAATGCCGTCGGTGCCCATTCCCGGCGCGCCGGCCGGGATGGGGCGCGCGCCGATCAATCCGAAACCCGGTGACCCGGAACTTTAGCGGTCATCGCTCTGGCTTCGGCGCCCAGACGCGCGCCAGATACTGCGCGTCGGAGAGCTGGCCGAGGCTCATCTTGGATGCCACCGCGTCGCGCAGCCGCACATTGTCCTCGTGCTCGGCGCCTTTGGTGCGCGAGGCCGCGATGTTGAGCCAGATGTGCGCGGCCACGTGATCGGTCGCAACGCCCATGCCCTTGTCGTACATCAAGCCGAGCAGATGCTGCCCGACCGCATTGCCCTGCTCGGCGGCCCGCCGGTACCAGTAGATCGCAAGCCCGTAATTCTGCGGCACGCCCCGCCCATACTGGTACATGAACCCCAGATAGGCTTGCGCGCGCGCATCGCCTCGCTCGGCCGCAGGCCCGATCCTCTTGACGGCGCGCAGATGATCGCTGCTGCGATAGGCGCCCTCGCCCAACGGTGCCGCCTGCACGGGGGCGACCGCTGCGATTGCCAGCACCAAAGCGAACACGCATCCAAGCTTCATCGCACCACCGTCGAGTTGCCGCCCCGAATTGGTAGGCCGGCACAGGCGGGCACTTCAAGATTTTTTCCGCCGGCCCTTCGGGCTTTCCGGCGCAGCCGATTTTATCAAACTATTTCAATAGCTTGCCACTTGTCCGGGACCGGTCGATCGTCACAACGGTTTATTGAGGGATGTCGGGCATTCTGCGGATCAACGCTTCACCTCAATATGAGCGGCCGATCGTGGGACAGGCGAAATCCATCGTTCATGCGCGCGTACCCTTGGACGACGCGGCGCCCGCAAGCGCCGGGCCGCGCTCCGATGCTGCGCGCGAGCAAGCCGCATCGCAAGCCGGCAAGATCGTTCTGTCGGTGCACACCGATCTCGCCGCCATCGAGCAGGAGTGGCGCGCCTTCGAGCAAAGCGCCGACTGCACGCCATTCCAGACCTTCGACTGGCTCTCCACATGGCAGCGTCACGTCGGCACGCTCAATGGCGTGATGCCCGCGGTCGTGATCGCGCGGCGCGGCGGCGCCATCGCGATGCTGCTGCCGCTCGCGCTCCATAAAGGCTTCGCGCGCCGGCTGACATTCCTCGGGCAGGACCTGTCCGACTACAACGCGCCGCTGCTCGCGCCGGATTTCACGAGCGTCGCCGGGCCGGATGGCTTCGCCGCGCTGTGGCGCGACATTCGCGCGACGCTGCAGGCGACGCCGGCGTTGCGCCACGACACCATCGCGCTCGCCAAAATGCCGGAAACGATCGGCATGCAGCCTAACCCGCTGCTCACCCTCGATGTCCGGCTCAATCCGGCCGGCGCCTACGAGACCATGCTCGGCGCCGACT
>JAXDOA010000414.1:0-3379 GCA_034669125.1 Hyphomicrobiales bacterium | reverse complement strand
AGACGGTTCGCTGGGCCGGGCAGGCCGACATCCTGATCAACAACGCCGGCATCCTCCGCCGTGCGGACCCGCTGGAATTCTCCGAGCAGGACTGGGACGACGTCATCAACGTCGATCTCAAATCGGTGTTTTTCCTGGCGCAAGCCTTCGCCAAACGCGCGCTCGCGCGCGGCGGCGGCGCCAAGATCATCAATGTCGCGTCGATCCTCGCCTATGTGGGCGGCATCCGCGTCCCGTCCTACACCGCCTCGAAGCACGGCGTCGCGGGCCTGACCAAGCTCTTGGCAAACGAATGGGCCGCGAAGGGCATCAACGTGAACGCCATCGCGCCGGGCTACGTTCGCACCGACGCCACGCAAGCCTTGCAGGACGATCCGGTGCGCAGCGAGCGGCTGCTATCGCGCATTCCAGCCGGCCGCTGGGGCGAGCCGGAAGACATCGGCGGCGCTGCGGTGTTCCTCGCCTCGCGCGCGTCGGACTACTGCCACGGCACCATTCTGGTCGTCGATGGCGGGTGGCTCGCCGGCTAGCCTCAGTACATCGACTTCTCGCCCGGCTTCGGCGCGCCCTCGCGCGTTGCCGCGATGGCCGCACGCGCCGCTCCCATCAGCAGCGAGTTGTCGTTCCCGAGCGTGACGAGCTGATAGCCGAGCCCGATCATCTGCTTTGCCCATTCGGGCGCAAAGCAGTGAATGCCGGCCGGAATCTTCGCTTTCTTGGCGCCCTCGACGATGTACTTGATCGCGTCGAGCACCTTCGGCGTAGTCGGGTCCGGCTCCGGCTGGAAGCCGAGCGACAGGCCGAGATCGGCCGGCCCGACATAGACCGCGTCGAGGCCGTCGGTTTTCAGGATCGCGTCGAGATTGTCGAGCGCCTGCTGCGTTTCGATCATCGCGATCGTCAGGATCGTCTCGTTGGCGTATTTCCAGTAATCGGAGCCGCCATACATCACGGCGCGGATCGGCCCGAACGAGCGGCGCCCGCGCGGCGCATAGCGGCAGTTCTGGATGAACTCCTCGCATTCGGCCGGCGTGTTGATCATCGGGCAGACGATGCCGTAGGCGCCGGCATCGAGCGACTTCATGATGACGTCCGGCATGTTCCAGGGCACGCGCACCATCGGAGTCGCCTCGGTCTGCGAGATCGCCTGCAGCATCGGCACGGCGTCGGTGTAGTCGACGAGGCCATGCTGCATGTCGATCACGATCGAGTCCCAGCCGCAGCGCGCCATGCTCTCGGCCGACGCGGAGCTCGGAATCCCGAGCCAGCCGTTGACCGCAACGCCGCCATTCTTCCAGAGCGTTTTCAGCTTGTTCTCGCGCAAGGCGTCTCTCCCGATTTGAGCGTTTTTCCGGGCGCCACAATGGGCATGGGGGCGCTTGCGGGTCAATGCGATGTTGCGCTTGACCCCCCATGCAAATGCGCAGGATTATCGCCACCCCACCGTGGCGAGGCCCGTGCCGGGCGGCGCCCTTCAAAGAGTGCTCCATGACGCCGAACAAGAAGAGAGTGATGCTGCCGCACACCATGGCGAAGGCCGGGTGGGACGTTCTGATCGGCCGCGACGATATCGATGCGGTCGGCTACGACCCCTACATCACGATGCCGGACCTGCAGACGGCGCTGAAGGATACCGACGGCATCGCGCTGTCGCTGACGCCGTTGAAGGCGCCGGAGATTGCCGTGGCGCCGCGGCTGCGCGTCGCGGCGCGCATCGGCGTCGGCTATGACGCGGTCGAGATTCCGGCGCTCACCGCGCGCGGCATCCCGCTGATGGTGGTCGGCACCGCGAATTCGGTGACAGTTGCCGAGCACGCGATTTTCATGATGTACGGGCTCGCCAAGAAGGTCTTCTTCCACGACGCCGCCGTGCGCGACAATCGCTGGCAGGACCGCTGGAAGGACGTGCCGGTCGATCTAGCCGAGAAGACGATTTTGATCGTCGGTTTCGGCCGTATCGGCACGCGCACCGCCAAGCGCTGCCTCGCGATGGACATGAATGTGTTGATCTACGATCCCTATGTGCCGGCCGCGACGATCAAGGCGGCGGGATGCGAGCCGGTGGCCGATCTCGACGCCGCGCTGCCGCGCGCCGACGTCGTCTGCATTCATTGCCCGAAGACGCCCGAAACGGTCGGCATGTTCAACGCGGCGCGCTTCGCAAAGATGAAACCGAGCGCCTACATCATCAACACGGCGCGCGGCGGCATCATCGACGAGAAGGCGCTGCATGCCACGCTGACAGCGGGGAAACTTGCAGGTGCTGGCATCGATGTATTCGACGCCGAGCCGACGCCCGCCGACAATCCGCTGCTGAAACTCCCAAACACCATCGTGTCGGCGCATATGGCGGGCGTGTCGGTGGAATCGATGGACCGCATGGCGGTCGCCACTGTGAAAAACATCCTCAGTGTGCTCGACGGCACGCCGAACAAGGAGAACGCGGTGAACAAGGAGGTGTTTGGGTGAGGCTTACGCGGCCGTCGAGGGCCGCACCTTGGAGTAGTCGTTCTCACCTTGCGCTTTCGATAGATCGTAAGCCGACTGCAAATTGAGCCAGAAGCGCGGATCCGTCCGGAAATAGCGCCCGAGCCGGATCGCCGTGTCGGCGGACACGTCGCGCTCGCCGCGCATGATCTCGGTGATGCGGTTTGCCGGAACGCCGAGCACTTTCGCAAGCGCTCGCGCGCTCATTCCGAGTGGGATCAGATATTCCTCGCGGAGTACTTCACCAGGATGCGTTCGCAAGCGGGCCATGACGAACCTCAATGATAGTCGACAATTTGCACATCGGCCGGGCCATCGGTTGTCCAGCGAAAGCATATCCGCCACTGCCGATTGATACGGATGCTCCATTGGCCTTTTCGGTCGCCTCTCAGTGCTTCGAGGCGGTTGCCGAGTGGTGAGTGAAGGTCCTCCAGCTTGGTCGCCGCGTCGATCACATCGAGTTTGCGCACAGCGATTGACTTGAAACTCCGCCATTGCGCCGGACAAACGTCGTCATTGAATAGACGTTCGGTCGCCCGGTCGGCAAAGCTCCGGATCATTGCTTAATATGTGTTACGGAACACATAACAGTCAAGAGGTGTGACTTAACCCTCCCCGATCTCCCGCAATACCTCTTCGGTATGCTCGCCCAGCGTCGGGGGCGCGCGGTCGGCGGCCATGCGCACGCCGTTGATGGTGATCGGCGAGCGCACGCCGGGGATCGAGCCGCCCTTGGCGAACTTGCTCGGCAGGTCGATGCGCATCTTGCGCGCCAGCACCTGCGGATCGGCGAACACGTCTTCCAGCGTGTTGATCGGCCCGCCCGGCACGCCCGCCGCTTCGAGCTTGGCCAAAAGATCGGCGCGCGTGATTTTCGCCGTCAGTTCCATCA
>JAXDOA010000413.1:0-5117 GCA_034669125.1 Hyphomicrobiales bacterium | reverse complement strand
GTCAGCTTGATAAGCTGCATGATAGTTCTCCATCTGCAAGGGCTCAGCCCTTAGCGTTTTCGCCCCGAGGGACGTCCCCTACGGTGCGCGCCTGCCGCCATGGCAAGGCGAATGCAACTTGCCCACGATTCGGTCTAGCGTCAAGCCGGACTGCCGATGCGGCTCGATCCGTGATATTGAGCGCCCATGACCACTTTCACGCTGCACGACCTTGAGACCCGGGTGCATGAGCGCGCGGCGGCGTCGCCTGAGCAGTCCTACACGCGCAAACTCATCGACAGGGGCGTGGCGCATTGCGCCAAGAAGCTCGGCGAGGAGGCGGTGGAAACCGCGCTTGCCGCCGTCGCCGAGGATCGTGAGCACTTGATCGGCGAGGCGGCGGACCTGCTCTACCATCTGCTCGTTGTCCTGGAGGCGCGCGGTGTGAAGCTCGCCGAGGTGGAGGCTGTGCTGGCGGCCCGCACCGCCTATTCGGGGCTCGATGAGAAAGCAGCCCGCAAGGGCGGATAGATCAAGCATGATCCCGAAAAAGCCTGCCCCGGACTTGATCCGGGGTGGGAACCGGTTTTCGGATAAGATCATGCTCAAACAGTAAGCGAAGCGTATGGAACAGCGTACCGAAGACGGCATCTCGCCTTACAGCATCTTCTCGCGCGACCAGTGGGCGGCGCTGCGCGAAGACACGCCGATGACGCTGACGCCGGACGAGGTGACGCGCGTGCGCTCGCTGCACGACCGGCTCGACATGAAAGAGGTCGAGGAGATTTATCTGCCGGTCTCGCGCCTGCTCTCGCTCTATGTCGCGGCGACGCAGCGGCTGTTCATCGTGCAGCAGCACTTCCTCGGCACCGCCGAAGCCAAGGTGCCCTACATCATCGGCGTCGCCGGCTCGGTCGCGGTCGGCAAATCCACCACGGCACGCGTGCTGCAGGCGCTGCTTGCACGCTGGCCGAACGTGCCGAAGGTCGACCTCGTCACCACGGACGGCTTTCTGCTGCCGAACGCCGTGCTCGAGCGCGAAGGCCTGATGGAAAGGAAGGGCTTTCCGGAAAGCTACGATCTCCCCGCGCTGTTGCTTTTTCTCGCCGACGTGAAGGCGGGACGCCGCCCGGTGCGCGCGCCGATCTATTCGCACCTCGTCTACGACGTGATGCCGAACCAGTGGGTCGAGGTCGATCGTCCCGACATCCTGATCGTCGAAGGGCTGAACGTGCTGCAGACCGGGCAACTGCCGAGGGACGGCAAGGTGATCCCCTACGTGTCGGACTTCTTCGACTTCTCGGTCTACATCGACGCCGAGGAAGAGGTGCTGCGGCGCTGGTACGTGGATCGCTTTCTCACGCTGCGTCAGACCGCGTTCCGCGATCCCAAATCCTACTTCCACCGCTATTCGAAGCTCGACGACAAAGACGCCGTTACGACCGCGACCTCGATCTGGGAGCGCATCAACCTGATCAATCTGCGGGAAAACATCCTGCCGACGCGCCGCCGCGCGCACCTGATCCTCAACAAGGCCGACAACCATCTGGTGCAGGAAGTCGCGCTGCGGAAGCTGTGATTTCCTCATCCTGAGGAGCCCCATAGTGCGTCGAAGACGCGCGTAAACGCGCTTATGGCGGGCGTCTCGAAGGATGGCCCTGAATGCTCTGCCGCCCTTCGAGACGCGGTCCTTCGGACCGCTCCTCAGGGTGAGGGACGATCACGCCGGCTGTAGCGCTCCGGCCAGCACCGGATAGTCGGTGTAGCCTTTCGGGCCCGGCGTATAGAACGTGCTCGCGTCGAAGGCGTTGACCGCGGCGCCCTCGCGCCACCGCGCGACCAGGTCCGGGTTCGCCAGGAATGGCTTTCCGAACGCGACCAGATCGCCCTTGCCGGCGGCCAGGTCGCTCTCGGCACGCGCAGCGTCATAACCGCCCGAGAGAATGAGCGTGCGCTGGAATTCGCGGCGGAACGTGTTCTTGATCGAGTCAGGGACAATCGGCGCACCCTGCGCCGAATGATCGACCAGATGGACGTAGAGCAGCCCGGCTTCGTTGAGCTTGCGCGCCAGATACGCGTAGTCCGCTTCCATCTCGGTATAGAGCGGCATGTCGTTGAACACCCCATAGGGCGACAGGCGGATACCGACCTTGTCCTTGCCGATGGCGGCGATCGTGGCTTGCGCCACCTCGAGCACGAAGCGCGCGCGGTTCTCGATTGAGCCGCCGTAACGGTCGGTGCGCCGATTCGAGTTCGGCCGGATGAATTGTTCGAGCAGGTAACCGTTCGCGCCGTGCAGCTCGATGCCGTCGAATCCGGCCACGACAGCGTTCTTCGCGGCCTGGGCAAACTCGGCGATTGCCGCCTCTATGTCGGCCTCGCTCATCGCCGCAGGCACCGGCAGCGGCTTCATGCCTTCGGCATCGGTGTACATCTCGCCAGCCGCCGCCACCGCGGAGGGTGCCAGCACACGGGCGCCTGCGGGCAGGTTCAGCGGGTGCGTGATCCGCCCGGTATGCATCAACTGGACGAACATTTTCGCGCCGCGCGCGTGCACCGCCGCCGTGACGGGCTTCCAGCCGGCGACCTGTTGCTCGGAGAAAACTCCGGGGATGCGCGGGTAGCCGAGCCCATTCGGCGAAGGCGACGTACCCTCGGTGACGATCACGCCCGCGGACGCGCGCTGCGCGTAGTATTCCTTCATCAGGTCGTTCGGGACGTTTCCGATGGCACGGCTGCGCGTCAGTGGCGCCATGACCATGTGATTTTGCAGCGTCAGCGGTCCAAGCGTGGTCTTCGAAAACAGAAGCGACATTGGTCTGACTCCTCGGGAGATCGAAGCTCCCGCCATAGGTGGGCCCGGCGTACTTGGACGGGACATGGGGATTGGCCCGGCATCCACAAGCGGGCAACGCCGCAAGGGAAACTTTGCCCGCGCGCAGGGCTGCCTGCGCGCAACATGATTGCGGGATTGCCGCGTTATGCGGCGAGCGTCGTCCGTTGGCTGCTGCGCAAGACTTCGGCAAGCCTCTCGCGGTCGAGCGGCTTCACGAGAAAGTTATCCATGCCGGCCGCAAGACACGCCTCGCGGTCCTCGCCGAATGCATTCGCCGTGAGCGCGACGACGCGCGTGCGCGGCGCGCCCTTCGTGGCTTCGGCGGCACGAATGCGGCGCGTCGCCTCGAGCCCGTCGAGCTCGGGCATGTGCACATCCATCAGCACGAGATCGTAAGGCGTGCCGGCGTTCACCGCCGCGAGAAAGGATTCGACCGCCGCCGCGCCATTTGCCGCAATGGTTGGACGATGCCCGAGCCGATGCAGCAGCGCGCGCGCGAGCAACGCGTTGATGTCGTTGTCCTCGGCGACCAGGACCGCGAGCCCGTTGGAGTGTGGCTGTCGCGTCTCTTCGTCGGCCGGCCGGTCCGCCATGTCGATCGTCACGGCATCGCCGAAACGGGCCGCGAGCGAGGCGGCACGCACGGGCTTCACCAGATAGCCAGTGAAACCGGCAGCCTTCAGGTCTGCTAGTTCGTGGCGTTCGGCTGGCGTCACCAGCACGATCCGCCGCGCAATCGAAGCGGCCGCGCGAGCGAGCGCACTCGCGGCATCGGTGCCGAGCGCGCGGTCGACCACGACGGCATCCCAATGCCGCTGCGCGATCGTTGCGCGCGCGCTTGCTTCGTCCGCCATCACGCTCGTCTGCGCGCTCCAGCGTTCAAGGCGCCGCGCCACCAGAGGGGCCTCGATGATGCCCGGCGCCACGATCAGGACCGCTTGCCCTGCAAGGTCCGGCGTGGCGATTTGCGTTTCTTCGGCGTCCGCGACGCGTGGCAGCGCAATCGTGAAGCGGAACGTCGAACCCTCTCCCGGCGCACTCTCGACCGAGAGGCTTCCGCCCATGCGCTCGACGATGCGGCGCGAGATCGCGAGGCCGAGCCCGGTGCCGCCGAACCTGCGCGTCATGCCATCGTCGGCCTGCTCGAATTCCTCGAACACGCGCGCCTGCGCGTCCGGTGCGATGCCGATGCCGGTATCGCGCACCGCAAAGCTGATATCATCCGGTGTCGCACCCGGCTCGACCGTGACGGCAACGCCGCCTGATTCGGTGAACTTCACGGCGTTGCCGGCGAGATTGAGCAACACCTGGCGCAAGCGTGCGGCGTCACCAGTCACGCTCTCGGGCAGGCGCTCATCGATGGCGGAGGCGATCTCCACGCCTTTCGCCTGCGCGCGCGGCGAGAGTAGCTCGACGGTCTCCTCGACGAGCGCCGCAAGGGGAAACGGCTGCGTCTCGAGATCGAGCCGCCCGGCCTCGATTTTTGAGAAATCGAGGATCTCCTCGATCAGCGAGAGCAGCGCGTCGCCCGAGGTCTTCACCGCCTTGGCGTAGGTCGCCTGCTCGGGCGCCAGCGGCGTATCGAGCAGCAGGCCCGTCATGCCGAGAATGCCATTGAGCGGCGTGCGGATCTCGTGGCTGACCATGGCGAGGAAGCGGCTCTTGGCGCGGTTCGAGGATTCCGCCTCCTTGAGTTCCCAGTTGCGGTCGCTGAGTTCTTCGGCCCGCTCTTCGGCGCGGGCGAGATCGGCGGCGAGCTGGCGATTGCGGCGCCATAGCAGCAGCAGCAGCGCGCCAGCCATTACGGCGATGGAGATAGTGAACTCCGCCCACATAGGGCGGAATGTCGCCCGGGAAGCTTGCGGTTCCCTTGAAAGCCTTAGGATATGCGCTGAATCGTACCCGACGAGGTTGACGGAACGCTAACGCGATCCGATCAATTCGAGCGATCCTGCGCGCGGGCCGCCGCTAAGCCGAATGCGCCTTCTCGGGCGCGATGCTTTCGACCAGGTCGACGACCGCACGCTGCACGCTGCCCGGCGGGATGCGCGAGAACGCACGCAACAGGCGCAGCGAATACCCGGTATCCAGGAAACCCAGGATGGCGCGCGTCTCCTCCGAGCCGACGTCGGTCCCGCCGAAGAAGAACGACACTTGCACGTCGAGCGCTTCGGCGACCCGCACCAGCCGCCCGGCGCCGACGCGGTTCACGCCCCTTTCGTATTTCTGCACCTGCTGGAACGTGACGCCGAGCAGGTTGCCCAGTTCGGTCTGCGACATGCCCTTGGCCATGCGGCGCGCG
>JAXDOA010000412.1:0-3053 GCA_034669125.1 Hyphomicrobiales bacterium | reverse complement strand
TGGTGAACTTGGTCATGATACAGTCCTTCCCTTTTTGCGAGAGGGGCGCGTGCCCCGTTCCATGCCAATTGGTCGCGTGGCTCGGAGGAAGGGTTCATCGAGTCAAAATCTGAAAAGCGCATCATGGTTTCGTCATTGTGTCGTCTGTAACGGGGACGCCGACGCGCCGACTCGACAGGGTCGCCACCCGACGCTTTCAATCTTGGCGATTTGCGCTGCGACCGCTCCTCGTCGAGAGGTCCTCTGGCCACCGCCTGCCACTTCCTTTGGGCGCCGCGCTAGGTTCTGTCGAACACCAAAAAAGTTACGACCCGCTCCGACGGGGACTGTCGGAGCGGGCCGATTCAACCGGCGCGGGGGTGGAAGGGGGGCGGACGCGCCGATCGAGCTCTTAAACTCGTGCCCCCGGTGTTCATGGCGAGGCCGTCTGGCCTCTGATGCCCATTAGTCGCGTTCCGGCGGCACCCGGTTCACCGAATCGGGCAAAGAATCTTTGTGCTGGAATTTCATGAGCTTAGAGGCAGGAAATGCCCGGCGCGCAGGGGCCGCCCCCAGCGACCTTCCGAGAGAGAATTCGCTCACCGTCAGGGCAGCATCTGGGTATCGCCGCAGATCGAGATGGCCTGTCCCGAAATCGTGCGCCCGCGCTGGGAACAGATGAACACGATCTGGTCGGCGATCTGCTGCGGCGTCACCGTGGTGCGCATCGAGACGACCGAGAGCGCCTCCTCCAGCATCGCGGCGGGGCTGATGCCGCGCGCCTTCGCCTTGTTCGCCATGACCCGGTCGATGCGTTCGCCGGACACGATGCCGGGCTGAATCGCGTTGACGCGGATACCCTCAGGACCAAGCTCCGCCGCGAGCGACTTGGTGAAGCCGACCACCGCCCATTTCGCCGCCGAATAGGGCGTGCGCAGCGGGAAGCCGAGCCGCCCCGCCGCCGACGACAGGTTGACGATCGAGGCGTTCTTGCTTTTGCGCAAATGCGGCACTGCGAGACGGGTGCAGTTGAACTGGCCGGTAATGTCGATGGCGAGACAACGGTCCCAGTCTTCCGGCGCGATCTCGTCCACCTTGCCGGTAGGACCCGCGATGCCGGCATTGTTCACCAGCACGTCGAGACCCTTGAGCGCGGCGAGCGCCTCCTTGAACAGCCGCGCAACGTGACGGCGATCCGACACGTCGGCCTTGCTGCGGGTGATCTTCGGATCGCTCTTTGCCAGCGCGCGCAGCGCCTTTGCGTCGACGTCGCAGACATGCACCCGCGCGCCTTCGGCGGCGAACGACCGCGCGGTCTCAAGCCCGATGCCGCCTGCGCCCGCCGTGACCAGAACACGCAAACCCTTGATCCCCAGATTCACGCTCACCTCCCCGGCAAAAATCGCGCTGGACAATCACGATGCGGCGCGCAACCGTTATCGTCAATCAAAAGCCTTAGGGAGGACTTCAACATGATCCACAAGATTGGCTTGTCGCGCCGCACACTGGTCAAGGGCGCCGCTGGCTCCGCGCTGCTCGCCGGCATCGGCATGCCTGCGATTTCACGTGCGCAATCCGACGTCATCAAGATCGGTCACCTGACGCCGCGCACCGGCTTCCTCGGGCCGCTCGGCGACTACGCCGTGATGGGCATCCAATTGGCCGCCGACGAGATCAACGCCGCGGGCGGCGTCAACGGCCGCAAGATCGATCTGGTGCTGGAAGACTCGGTCAATCCGCAGACCGCATCGGCCAAGGCCGAGCGTCTCGTCGAGCGCGACAAGGTGGCGATGATCATCGGCGAGATTTCGTCAGCGTCCGGGCTGGCAATCGGTCAGGTGGCCAAGCGCACCAAGACCGTGTTCATCAACACCGGCTGTAATTCGGACGCGCTGCGCGGCTCGGACTGCAATCAGTACATGTTCCACATCGAGGCGGCGAACTCGATGTATGTGCAGGCAGTCGGGACGCATCTGCTGAAAGAGAACCTGGTCAAAGGCAAGAAGTGGTATTCGCTCACAGCGGACTATGCGTTCGGCCACGATCTGCTCAAAGTCGCCAAGCTATTCATGGAAAAGAACGGCGGACAATTCGCCGCCGACGAACTGATCCCGACCGACATTTCGGACTTCTCTCCGTTCCTGCTGAAGATCCGTCAGGCGCGGCCCGACATCGTCATCTCAAATCTCGCCGGCAACCAGATCACCAACTTCCTCAAGCAGTATTCCGAATACGGGCTGCAATTCCCGGTCGTCGGTTTCGCCTTCGACACGGCGGTCGCGTGGGGCCTCGGCAAGGGCAATTTCTCCGGCGTCTGGCCGCTGGTCTGGCACCATCTGGTCGATACGCCCTCCTCGAAGGCCTATGTCGACAAGTTCACCAAGAAATACGGCAAGCCGCCGGACAACCAGTCGTGGGGCGACTACCACTCGCTCAAGATCGTCGCGCAGTCGATGGCCGAGATGAAGTCGACCGATCCGATCAAGCTCGCCGAACATCTGCGTGCGGGTGCGAAGTTCGACGTCGGCAAGGCGCGCGAGGGATACTTCCGAGCCTATGACAACCAGATGATGATGGAGATGTATGCGGTCCGCGCCAAGGAAGCCTCCAAAATGAAGGATCAATGGGACATCTACGAACCGCTCGGCACCGTGCCGGCCGCGGGCGACGATCTGGAAATCATCGCGCCGCCGAAGGGGGCGTGCAACATCGGGTGAGCTTTCTTTACCTCTCCCCGCTTGCGGGGAGAGGTAGGCCATCGAGGTCAACGCTTGGAATTGATTTTCATCTTCGAGCAAGTCCTTAACGGCCTGCTTATCGGCGTGTACTACCTGCTGATCGCGCTCGGCCTGTCGCTGATCTTCTCGCTCGGCGGCATCGTTAACCTCGCGCACGGCGCGTTCTACGCGATCGGCGCCTATCTCGCCGTGATGCTGACCGACCGCATCGGCTTCGTCGGCAGCTTCGTGGCAGCGCCCATTCTGGTCGGGTTGATCGGCATCGTGATCGAGCGGTTTCTGTTCCGCCGCTTCTACCGCTCCGATCCGATCCTCTCGCTGTTGCTGACATTCGGA
>JAXDOA010000411.1:0-5316 GCA_034669125.1 Hyphomicrobiales bacterium | reverse complement strand
CGAACTCGTGCAGCTTCTTCTCCAGCAGCAGCGCATTCGTGCACAGCGAAACGAACTTCTTGCGTGCCACGATGCCGCGCACGATCTCGCCGATGTCCTTGTGGATCAGCGGCTCGCCGCCCGGGATCGCCACCATCGGCGCGCCGCACTCGTCGACCGCGTCGAGACACTCCTGCACCGAGAGGCGCCGGTTGAGGATCGGATCCGGATAATCGATCTTGCCGCAGCCAGCGCACGCGAGGTTGCAGCGGAACAGCGGCTCCAGCATCAGCACGAGCGGATAGCGTTTGCGCCCCATGAGCTTCTGCTTCACGAGGAACGCGCCAATCTTCATTTCCTTAAAGAACGGAAGAGCCATCCTGCTACTTTCTGATTTTCTTGTGATTTAACCGCCAATTTCAGACGGTTTGGACGAAAAGGTCAACTCGCGCGGCTGACCGTCCGGGTTGCGAATCCCTCCGTCAGCTCGGCGGGGAGGCGGAACTCCATGTGTTCTTCGCGGCCCGGCAAAGTGGATACCTCGACCGGTCCGATGCGGCCCAATGCGTCGATCACGTCCTCGACGAGCACTTCCGGAGCCGACGCACCAGCCGTCAAACCGACGACCTCGGCGTCCTTGACCCATTCGGCCTGCAGCGCCGAGCCGTCCGCGATCAGATAGCTCGGGATACCTTCTTCGGCGCCGATCTCGCGCAGCCGGTTGGAATTGGACGAATTCTGCGCACCGACGACGAGGATCACGTCGACCAGCTTGGACAGGTCGCGCACCGCGGACTGGCGGTTCTGCGTCGCGTAGCAGATGTCGCGCGTCTCAGGTCCGATGATGTCGGAGAACTTTCGCTGCAGCGCCTGGATGATGCCTTTGGTGTCGTCGACCGAGAGCGTGGTCTGCGTCACATAGGCGACCGGCGTGTCCGGCGAGATGTCGAGCGCGGCGACCTCGCTCTCGTTCTGCACCAGCACCACCGGCGCGGGGATCTGGCCCATCGTGCCTTCGACTTCCGGGTGGCCGGCGTGCCCGATCAGGATCAGCTTGCGGCCCTGGCCGACATAGCGCTTGCCCTGATTGTGCACCTTGGTGACCAGCGGGCAGGTGGCGTTGAGCACCGGCAGGTCGCGCGTGGCCGCTTCCTGCTCGACGCTTTTCGCGACGCCATGCGCCGAGAACACCGTGACGGCGTTCGGCGGCACCTCGGAGAGCTCCTCCACGAACACCGCGCCCTTGGCCTTGAGGCTTTCGACGACGTGCTTGTTGTGGACGATCTCGTGCCGCACATAAACCGGCGGTCCGTACTTCACCAGCGCGCGCTCCACGATCTCGATCGCGCGCACGACGCCGGCACAGAAACCGCGTGGCTGGGCCAGTATCACCTTCATGACAAATCTCTACTCGCTTCGCTGACGAACAGCATTGATTCTGCAGATAAACCTATGCGCGCGAAGGCCGCGCGCAACCGAGGTTCCCTAGCATGCCGTCAGGCGTGTTGCACTACGTCTATCGAGACGTCCTTACCGAGCGCCTCGAACACTTTAGCCACAATTCCCTTCGCGTCGAGACGGGCGGCGGAATACATCGCAGCAGGCGAATCCTGGTCGATGAAGGCGTCGGGAAGGACCATGCAGCGCACTTTCAGCCCCGAATCGAACGCGCCATTCTCGGCCAGCGCCTGCATCACCTGCGCGCCGAAACCGCCGATTGCGCCCTCCTCGACGGTGATCAAGACTTCGTGTTCTTTCGCCAGCCGCAGCACGAGATCGGTATCGAGCGGCTTGGCAAAGCGCGCATCCGCGACCGTTGCGGAGAGACCCTGCGCGGCCAGCGTGTCCGCCGCCTTGAGGCATTCCTGCAGCCGTGTGCCATAGGACAACAGCGCGATGGAAGATCCCTCGCGCAACACTCGACCTTTTCCAATCTCCAGCGGAATGCCGAATTCCGGCATGTCGACGCCGACGCCGTCGCCGCGCGGATAGCGCAGCGCGGAGGGCCGGTCGTCGATCGCGACCTGCGTCGCAACCATGTGGACGAGTTCGGCTTCGTCCGCCGCGGCCATCAGCACGAAGCCGGGCAGGCAGCCGAGATACGCCACATCGAACGCGCCTGCATGGGTCGGGCCGTCGGCGCCGACGAGGCCGGCGCGGTCGAGCGCGAAGCGCACCGGCAGGCGCTGGATCGCGACGTCATGCACCACCTGATCGTAGGCGCGTTGCAGGAAGGTCGAGTAGATCACGGCGAAAGGCTTGTAGCCTTCGGTGGCAAGCCCGGCCGCGAAGGTGACCCCGTGCTGTTCGGCGATGCCGACATCGAAGGTGCGCTCGGGAAACGCCTTGCCGAAAATGTCGACACCGGTGCCGCTTGGCATCGCGGCGGTTATTGCAACGATTTTATCGTCCTTGCGGGCTTCTTTCACGAGGCTCTCGCCGAACACCTTGGTGTAGGAGGCCGCGTTCGCCTGTGCTTTGGCCTGCTTGCCGGTCGCGACATCGAACTTCACGACGCCATGATATTTGTCGCTGGAAGCCTCCGCGGGCGCATAGCCCTTGCCTTTCTGCGTCACGACATGAACGAGGATCGGTCCGTTCTCGGCGTCGCGCACATTTTTCAACACCGGCACCAGGTGATCGAGGTTATGTCCGTCGATTGGGCCGACATAGTAGAAGCCGAGCTCCTCAAACAGCGTACCGCCGGTGAGGAAGCCGCGCGCGTATTCCTCGATGCGCAATGCCTTCTCCTCGATGGATTTCGGCATCCGCTTGGCGATCTGCTTGCCGATCTCGCGCAGCGACGTGTAGGTGCGCCCGGAGATGAGACGCGCCAGATAGGCGGACAGCGCCCCCACCGGCGGCGCGATCGACATCTCGTTGTCATTGAGGATCACGATCAGGCGCGAGTTCATGGCGCCGGCGTTGTTCATCGCCTCATAGGCCATGCCGGCCGACATTGCGCCGTCGCCGATCACCGCGATCACATTGCGCTTCTCGCCGCTCAGGTCGCGCGCGACCGCCATGCCGAGGCCGGCCGAGATCGAGGTCGAGGAATGCGCGGCGCCGAACGGGTCGTATTCGCTCTCCGCGCGCTTGGTGAAGCCCGAAAGCCCGCCACCCTGGCGCAGCGTCCGGATGCGGTCACGGCGCTCGGTCAGGATCTTGTGCGGATAGGCCTGATGCCCGACGTCCCAGATCAGCCGGTCGTTCGGGGTATCGAAAACGTAGTGCAGCGCAACAGTGAGTTCCACGACGCCGAGGCCGGCACCGAGATGGCCGCCGGTGACCGCAACCGCGCCGATCGTCTCGGCGCGCAAGTCGTCGGCAACGCGCTGAAGGTCTTTTTCGCTAACGGCCCGAAGGTGCGCCGGGCTCTTGATTGCGTCCAACATTGTGCTCTTTAACGTCATGCCTGAGACAACACCTTTTATTCGCACTAGCTGCAGATAACCGGCCGGACTGGAACCCTGTCCGGGAACATTGCCGCAGCGCAATGAAGTAATACATGGCCGTGAGTTCTGCCAGCAATTCCATCGAATCGACCCGGCCGGGAACTTGTGCTAGCGCCCCGTAGTCAACCACGTGGTCAACGCGCTGAGCCGGCCAATCGTTCAGCCGGGGGGCGCACGTTTCGGCCCCAATAATTCTGAAAAGGCGAGAAAAAACAGCGGCATGCTCAGAACCGCCATCGTAGCGACCGTCATCCGCTGCACGCGCTATGCGTGGCTGGTGATCATTCTGTCGACATTGGCGGGGGCCGTGTCGGGCGTTTACGCTTTTCGCCATTTTGCCATCAATACCGACATAAACACCCTGATTTCCGCGCAACTTCCCTGGCGGCAGCGGGAAATCGCGTTCGAGAGGGCCTTTCCCCAGCACCTCCAATCGATTCTGGTCGTGGTGGAAGGGCCGACCCCGGAATTGACCAGCCAGGCGACCACCGCGCTGGCGGACCGGCTGGCGACCAACAAGACGGACATCAAGTCGCTGTCGCAGCCGGGCGGCGGCGAGTTCTTCCGCCGCAACGGCCTCCTGTTCCTGCCCGTGGAGGAGACCGAGAAGGTCGCGGGCCAGCTTGAGCAGGCCGAGCCGCTGGTCGCGCAACTGGCAACGGATCCCAGTCTGCGCGGACTGGTCGAAGTGCTGCAAATGGGGCTGACCGGCGTCGAGCTGGAAAAGATCACGCTCGACGCCATGCAGCGTCCGCTCGCGATCACGGCCGACACCGTCGAGGCGGTGCAGGCGAAGAAACCGGTGAACTTCTCGTGGTACGAGTTGCTCAATCCCTCGAAGCCCGACGATCCGGTCAACACCAAGCGCAAATTCATCGACGTCCAGCCGGAACTCGACTTCACGTCGCTGGAGCCGGGCAAGCGAGCGACGGCCGCGATCCGCAAGGCGGTGGCGGACCTAAAGCTTCCAGAAGCCTACGGCGCGCGCGTGCGCCTCACCGGTCCGGTCCCGATCGCGGACGAGGAATTCGCGACCGTTCAGGAAGGCATGGTGGTCAACAGCCTCGGCACCGTCGTGATCGTGCTTGGCATTCTCTATCTCGCGCTCAAATCCGGACGGATCATCCTCGCGGTGTTCCTCAATCTGGTCGTCGGACTTGCGATCACGGCCGCCCTCGGATTCCTGGTGGTCGGACCGCTCAATCTCATATCGATCGCATTCGCGGTGCTGTTCGTCGGCCTCGGCGTCGATTTCGGCATCCAGTTCAGCGTGCGCTATCGCGCCGACCGTTACGACGTAGACGACCTGAAACTCGCGCTCGCGCATGCGGCACGCAACGCGGGCGCGCCGCTGACGCTTGCCGCCGCCGCCACCGCGGCGGGCTTCCTGTCGTTCCTGCCGACGGACTATCGCGGCGTGTCCGAGCTCGGGCAGATCGCCGGCATGGGCATGCTGATCGCCTATCTCAGCAGCATCACGCTGCTGCCGGCGCTGCTCACCGTGCTCAATCCGAAGGGCGAGCCGGTACCGCTCGGCTTCCGCTTTCTTGCGCCGGTCGATGCGTTCATGGAGCGCCAGCGTGTTGCGATCCTGGTCGGCACCGCAATCGTGTCGCTCGGCGGGCTGCCGCTGCTCTACTACCTGCAGTTCGACTTCAACCCGATCAACCTGCGCAGCCCGCACGTCGAATCGATCGCGACCTTCCTCGACCTGCGCCGCGATCCGATGACCGGCGCCTTTGCGGTCAGCGTGGTGGCGCCCAGCCTCGAGGCGACGCGGCCGATCGAGGAGAAGCTCAGCAAGGTCCCCGAAGTCTCGCAGGTGCGCACGCTCAATTTCTTCGTGCCGGCCGACCAGGACAAGAAGCTCGCCGCAATCGCC
>JAXDOA010000410.1:0-3014 GCA_034669125.1 Hyphomicrobiales bacterium | reverse complement strand
AATGGGTTAACACTTCCTTAACGGGTTTACAACTTTAACGATCCGTTAAGGTTAACTCGGCGGGAACCTTTGAGGCGAACCGCCGAGGGAGCTTACGTATCGTCACTGTGAGATGATGCTGGGTCTTCCGAATGGCGGCGAGGGTAGGCGGTCAGGAGTCACGATGGCAGGCGGGTTTCTGGCATGCGGCGTTTGACGTGCAGCGGCGGGCGTCGCCGCGATCGCAGCCTGGAAACGACCTGCGGTCGTCTGCGGTCCGGTTTACTACTAAACAATCTACATTAGAATATGAAAAACCTGCGCGTACGGGCGTTACTGACCCGACGTCGCCTGCGCACCCGGGGGCGAGTTCAGGCCACTTGTTCCATCGCGGCCGGCGCCGGATTCATCGCGTTCAGGAGCTTGCGGATGTCGGCGGCGGGCAGGGGCCTGCCGAGCAGATAGCCCTGCACCTCGTCGACGCTCGCTTCGCCCGCGATCAATGCGAGCTGTTCTTCGGTTTCGACGCCTTCGACCGTGACGCGCAGCCCCAGTTCCGCGCTCAGTCGCGCCACACCACGCAGCAGCGTCACCCGGCGCGCGTTATTGAGATCCTGCACGAAGGACTGGTCGATCTTGACCTTGTGCAGCGGGAAGCTGTGCAGATAGCTCAGACTCGAATACCCCGTACCGAAGTCGTCGAGCGAGACCTGCACACCGATCGTTTCGAGCTGGCGCAGCGCGGCTCGTGTCTTGCGCGTGTCCTGCAGCAGGGTCGATTCGGTGATCTCGACGTGCAGGCGATCCGCCGCAAGACCGGTGGCCGCCAGCGTCTGGCGGATGGTCGCTGGAACATTCGACCGGCTGAACTGGATGGGCGAGAGGTTGACGGCGACGCGCGTATCACCCGGCCAGCGGCGGCATTCGAGGCAGGCCTTGCGCAGCACCTGCTGTCCGAGTTCGACGATGATGCCCATCTCCTCCGCAACCGAGATGAACTCTCCCGGCGACACCATGCCGCGCTCGTGATGGTGCCAGCGCAGCAGGGCCTCGCAGGAGAGGATGCGCCGGGTGCGGATGTCGAAGATCGGCTGGTAATAAAGATCGAAGGCCTCGGCTTCGAGCGCGGTACGCAGGTCGAGTTCGAGGCTGCGGCGCGCTTGCGCGCGCGCTTCCATCTCGGCCTCGAACCAGCGCCAGGTCCCGCGGTTTTCCGCCTTCGCGCGGTACAGCGCCATGTCGGAATTTTTCAGGAGTTGATCCGCATCGGTATCCGTGGCGCTTGCGATGGCGAGCCCGATGCTGGCGCTGACGGCGACTTCGTGGCCGTCGATCTCGTAGTTTCCCTTGAGGCCTTCCAGCATGCGCTGGGCGAGTGCGGACGCCTGGTCGAGCGACGTCACGGGATACTGCAACACCACGAACTCGTCACCGCCAAAGCGCGCGATGACATCGGTCTCGCGCACCACCTTGCGCAACCGCTCCGCGACCGCCACCAGCAGCAGGTCGCCGCGCGAATGCCCCAGCGTATCGTTGACCTGCTTGAACTGATCGAGGTCGATGAAGTGCACCGCGCACATCTGCTCGGCGGTGCATTCGGCCAGCGCGTTGTCCATGCGGCTGCGCAGGATCGTCCGGTTCGGCAGGCCGGTCAGCGAGTCGAACCGCGCGAGATGATTGATCCTGGCCTGCGCGATCTTGCGCTCGGTGATGTCCTCGCCCAGCAGCACCATTCCGCCGTTTTCCATCGGCTGCACGGTGAATTCGAGCGTTCTGCTGTTGTGCAGGTCGACCGCGAAAGCATGGGTCTCGGCCCCCGAAAGGCGGGCATTGAGATCGCCAACCAGCCGCTCCGCCTGATCGTTCGGAATGAGCCCGGTTTCGACAGCGAGCGTCACCACCCGCTCCGGACTCAACCCTTTCAGTTCGCTTCCCGTCGGCAAGCCCAGATGCTCGCTCAAGCGCCCGTTCGCCACGACGATGCGGCGCTCGGCATCGAACATGCACAGGCCGTGCGGCATGTTGTTGAGCGCCGTGTCGAACCGCTTTGCCAGCAACGCCATGTCGCGCGATGCGACCACGGCGTCGAGCAAGGTCAGCCGCAAGCGCTCGGCGATGAACTTCACGGCGAGGAAAAACGGCCCGAGCAGGCCGGCGAAGATCCAGTGGTAGATGTCGCCGTGCAGCAGCAGCGCGGCCGTGATCGGGACCCACGCGCACATGATCTGGATGATGACCGAACGCGAATTGCCGAAGTTGCGGCCGAAAATCCCGACCACGTAGGCGATGGTCATCGAAAAGCTGATGAGATGCGCGAAAGGATCGCTGGTCCTGGAGAACGCGATGTAGCACCAGATTCCGAGCAGACCGACCGAGGACGCAGCCCCCGCGACGTAGCGCTTCTCCCAGCGCCGCGCGATTGCGTTGCTCTTTACGGTCGTGCGGATGCGCGCGTAGGCGCGCATGACGAGGCCGCGCACGCACGCGACCGCCACGACCGCGAGCGCGCAGACGAGGAACAACGGCTCGCCGGTCTTCCAGAACGTGGTGAGGATCGACCCGACGACGAAGATCGTGCCGGTCAGCAGCGTGCGGCCATCCTTGTAGAGGGAATCAACCAAAGGGATGTAGATGTCGGGCGGGACGGCGATCGGCCGTTCGACGGCTCCGGAAGACAGACCTATGGATGTCATCAAAACTCACCCACGTGGGGCGCAAAGGCCCGGAAAAGCAGAACTGGCTCCGCCAGCGTACGGTGACTTTGGATGAACAATCTATCTATGCGGTAAATGAAAATGCGCATTGTCGCTTGCCCCTCGGTCAACCTGACATTAACCAAGGGTGAAGAATCGAATCTTTCTCCCGGACGTTGCGTTGAAGAGCGGCCCGGTGCGGGTTCTGTCGCACCGGTCAAGAGGACTTCATGCTCGAAAGCCGTTGGTTCATCCTTGCGGTGCTTTTCGCAGCCCGATTTGCGCTCGGATACCAGTTCCAGTCGGCCGGATCGGTTGCCCCTTTCCTGATCCGCGATTTCG
>JAXDOA010000409.1:0-5196 GCA_034669125.1 Hyphomicrobiales bacterium | reverse complement strand
CTAGTGGTCCGATTCTAACATTCGCATCCCTGTGCGGCGGGCTCTCTTGCGAATGTTAGAATCAAAGGACCACTAGCAGTATTACATCCTAGTGGAGCTTTGGATTTGACATTCGCTTCGCGAGTCCGCGGCCGGGTGGGTAGCGAATGTCAAATCCGCTCCACTAGTCTACTTCGGCCGCGGCTCCTTGAGTTCGGCGCCGGGCTCGGCGAGCCTGCCTTCGCGCTTCGCCGTCACGGCTTCGGCCAAGGTTAGCGCGGCATTGCGCACTTCCTGCTGGAACGCTTCGTCGCGATCGAGCGCCGCGTGGCTCGTCGCGTAGGGTTCGTAGTAGCCGACATAGCGGTCGAGCTCGGCCTGTCCGCCTGCCGAGATCAGGTGCATGTCGCTCGCCCAGTCCGACAGGACGCGCCGCAATGTTTCGGTGCCGGCCGCGTCGCCATGCACCACCGCCGAAAACAGCCGCCCCGCGAGATGGCGCGGATAGGGCCAGCCGGCCAGTTCGAGCGCCTTCGCCTCCTCGGCATTCTTGCCGTGCGTCGAGGTGGGGTCCGGATTGCCGCCGTCGGCGCACACCAGACGGTCCATCATCGCCTTGAGCGGGCCGGGCGCCTGATACCAGTTCACCGGGGTGACGATCATGACGCCGTGCGCCGCGACCCACATCGGATAAATGTCGTTCATCCAGTCGTGCACCTGACCGAGCGCGTAGTTCGGATAGCAGCTGCACGGCCAGTGACACAGCGCCATCGCGGTCGACACGCACGACTTGCACGGATGAATCGTCTTGCCGAATTCGGATGTGGTGCGGCTGAGATCGAGAATGTCGACCTGAAAGCCGCCGCGCCCGTCAATCGCGTGCCGCGCCAGCTCGACCAGCCGCCAGGTCTTGGACATCTCGCCCGGGCAGGTGTGTTCGGAGCGCGACGAGCCGTTGACGAGGAGAATGCGTGACGGGGTCGCCGGGTCCTCGTATATTCGCTGCGCCTGCGCGATCATGTCGCGCGCTGCGAGCCAATCGACCGAAAGATCGTAATCGGGATCCGCGAAGCCGGGACCGGCCTTGCGGGTGTGTGGCGCCTTGCGGCTGTCGGCGTAAGCCTCCCACGCCGCATCGGCGATCGCTTGCAGCTCCTTGCTCAAGGGCGCGAACGCAGGATCGACAAATCGGGATTTGAAGCGCTGCTCGAAGACTTCGCGGGTGAGCTCGGTCGGCGGCATGCCCCTGCGAATGTCCGGTGATGGCACGGCTGGCGCTCCGATGGCGGGGTTTTTGACAACGCCGCGACGGGAGAGACTGTTCCGCCTCAAACTCGGCCGTCAGGCGTCGTACCGATAGCGCCGCACCGCATCCTCATTCCACGCGACGCCTGCGCCGGGCCGGTTCGGTACCGCCAGCGTGCTGTCGGAGAGCGCGAACGGCTCCGCGACGATCGGGTCGGCCCAGTCCTGCCATTCGAGCCAGTGCGCGGTTTCGGTCGCACGCATCAGGTGCGCGGCGAATTCCGGATAGAGGTGGGTCGACATCTCGATCCCCGCCGCCCCGGCAATCGCCGCGCCACGCAGCCAGCCGGTCACGCCGCCGATCCGCATCAGGTCCGGCATCACGTAGTCGCCGCAACCCATCGCGAGAGCCTGATACAGCGCGCGCGGTCCGTAAAAATTCTCACCGAGCTGGATCGGTGTCTTCAGCTCGCGCGCGAGCTGCGCGAAGCCGGCGAGATTGCTGTAGGCGATCGGCTCCTCCAGCCAGTAAAGACCCTGGTCGTCGAGCGCATGGCAGCGGTGCAACGCGTCGCCGAGGCTGAGGCCCTGGTTGAAGTCGACCATCAGCTTGATGTCGTCGCCGACCGCTGCGCGGACCGTCTCGATCGCCGCCAGATCGTCGGCGAGCTTCTCGCGCCCGAGCCGCAGCTTCAGGCCTTTGAAGCCGCCCTCGGCAACGAGCTCGCGCGCCTCGTCGGCGAGCGTCGCGACGTCGGTCAGCCACAGCCCGTTGCTGTTGTAGGCCGGGACCGCCCCGAGCGATCCGCCAAGAAACACCGCGAGCGGCATGTTGGCGGCCTTGGCGAGTGCATCCCAGGCCGCCATGTCGAGCCCCGACACGGCGATCATCGCGATGCCCTCGTTGCCGACGAGGTTCAGCGATCTCAGGCCCTTCTGGAAATCCTCCAGCGGACGGATCGGCTGGCCGGTGCGCGCCGCCGCGAGATCGTGGATCGCCGGGATGATGGAGCGCGCCGACGCCTTGAGGTACGGCTCCAGATAGCTGCGGCCCGTAATGCCTTCCTCGGTCGTAATATCGATCAGGATGATCGGCCACTGGTCGAACAGGCCGACCCTGGAGACGACCGGGCGGCGCAGCGGCACCAGCACCGCCCGCACGTCCACCGATCGGAATGTCAGCCGCTCGAACACCATCGCCACCCTCCCGGCCCAACACAACGGCGCTGAGAATCCATTCCAGTCCGGCGCTGCGCCGGTGTAAATTCACTACCCGGTATACATTCGAGGGTGTTCGATGCCGCGCGATTCACAGCCGACCCGCCAGCGCATCCTCGATGCCGCTTACGGGTTATTTCGCCGCAAGGGCTATACGCGTGTGAGCATGGACGAGATCGCGGCGGCCTCGGCGGTCACCAATCGCACGCTCTATTATCATTTCGAGAGCAAAGACCAGTTGCTGGCCGCGGTGCTCGAAGCGCAGCATCACCTGGCGCTCGCAGCCTTCCGCACGTTCGGCGACAGGCTGGGCGGGTCCGTCGAGGACATCATCGACACGCTGTTTCGCGATCTTGCGGTGTGGTCCGACAGGCCGCGCTGGGCGGGTTCGGGCTTCACGCGTCTGGTGATCGAACTTGCCGACCTGCCCGGGCACCCGGCCCGGACCATCGCGCGACGGCACAAGGCGATGCTCGAGGCACACCTCGCCGAGCTGCTGGCGCGGGCGAATGTCGATCAGCCCCGAGAATGCGCACGCGAAATCTGGCTGCTGTCGGAGGGAGCCATCTCGCTGATTCTGGTGCACCGCGACCGCAGCTACGCGGCGGCGGCGGCCGAGGCGGCAAAGAAGCTGATCCGGTATCGCAAAACAACGAAAACGGCAGCGCGCGGGCCGTAAGCCCCGCCAAATCCGCATGGGTGCCGCGCCGGCCAGTCACTTGCATCATGCAAGTGACTAGTGCATATCGTCGCAATGCGCCGCACCAGCTTCCAGAAGATGCATTGTCCGATCGCCCGCAGCCTCGAGCGCGTGGGCGAGTGGTGGAGCATGTTGATCCTGCGCGATGCGCTGCATGGCTACACCCGGTTCGAGGAATTCCGCGAAAGCCTCGGCGTTGCGCCCAACATCCTGACCACGCGGCTCGCGCGGCTCACCGAGGACGGCTTTCTGGAAAAGCGCCAATACTCGGCACATCCGCCACGCTACGAGTATGTGCCGACGCAGCGCGGGCGCGATTTCCGCCCGGTGCTGCTCAGCCTGATGGCGTTCGGCAACCGGCATTTCGCGCCCGAGGGCGCGATGGTTCAGGTGGTCAACACCAAAACCGGCAAGCCCGCCGATATTGGCGTGTTCGACCGCGCGACCGGGCTGCCGATCGCGGCGCCCGACTACGCCATGGTGCCGGGACCTGCCGCCAACGCGCGCATCCGCAAGCGCTATGCGGCGCGCAAGGTCGAGGCGGGCGCCGCATGAACATCCGTCCGGAGCTTCCAGTTACCGCACAGCCCGTTGCGCCGCCGCTCAATCCGCGCACGCGCGCACAACTGCACGGCCCGATCGTGCCGACGCTGCTGCGCATGGCGTGGCCGAACGTGCTGATCATGTTCGCGCAGGCCGCGACCGGGCTGATCGAGACCTACTGGATCGGCTATCTCGGCACCGATGCGCTCGCCGGCATGGCGCTGGTATTTCCCGGCGTGATGCTGATGCAGATGTTTTCCGCCGGCGCGATGGGCGGCGGCATTTCGTCTGCGATCGCGCGCGCGCTCGGCGCGGGCAAGCGCGAGCAGGCCGACGCGCTGGTGCTGCATGCGCTGGTCATCAATGTGGCGATCGGCGCGGCCTTCACCGCCGCGATGCTCGCCTTCGGCCGGCCGCTCTATCGCCTGCTCGGCGGCGAGGGCGCTTCGCTGGAGGCCGCGCTCATCTATTCCAACATCGTGTTCGGCGGCATCGTGCTGCTGTGGATCATGAACGCGCTCGCCAGCGTGATCCGCGGTACCGGGAACATGCTGGTGCCCGCGCTCGTCATCTGCGCCGGCGCGGTCGCGCTGGTGCCGCTCTCGCCGCTCCTGATTTTCGGCTTCGGCCCGATCCCCGCGATGGGCATCGCGGGCGGCGCTGCGGCACTCGTGCTCTATAATTTCTACGGCGCGGCGGTGCTCGGCTGGTATGTGCTCTCAGGCCGCAACATCGCGCGCTTCACGCTCGCACCGCTGCGCTGGTCACTGGCGCGCGACATCCTGCGCGTCGGCGCGGTCGCGGGCGTCAGCACCGTACAGACCAACGTCACGGTCGCGCTGACCACCGCGCTGGTCGGCATGGCGGCAGGTCCCGCGGCGGTCGCAGGCTTCGGCACGGCGGCGCGGCTTGAATACCTGCTGGTGCCGCTGGTGTTCGGCATCGGCGGACCGCTGGTGGCCCTCGTCGGCACCAATATCGGCGCGGGCCAGCGCGAGCGCGCGCTGCGCATCGCCTGGACCGGCGCGGCGCTCGCCTTCGTGCTGTGCGAGATCGTCGGGGTTGCGGCGGCACTTTTCCCGGTTGCGTGGCTCAGCCTGTTTGGCAGCGATCCGCAGATGATCGAGGCGGGCAGCGCGTATCTGCGCGCGGTCGGGCCCTGCTACGGCTTCTTCGGCTTCGGGCTTGCACTCTATTTCGCCTCGCAAGGCGCCGGAAAACTGCTCTGGCCGCTGCTCGCGGGCTTTGCCCGCATGGGCGTCGCGATCGGCGGCGGCTGGCTCGCGCTGAAGCTGACCGGATCGCTGCCGCTGATGTTCGTCGCGGTCGGCGCCGCGCTCATCGTGTACGGCGTCGGGGTCGCGACGGCAATCAAGCTGGGTGCGTGGTTTCCGCGTCGCGCGTGACCGCGCGACGCGGTTCGGCCCGTTTTACTTCCCCATGTGCTTGTCGAAGAATCCGCTGATCTCCTTGAACGTCGCCTTGGTCTCGGGCGCGCTGTCGTCGCGCAG
>JAXDOA010000408.1:0-10649 GCA_034669125.1 Hyphomicrobiales bacterium | reverse complement strand
CGCGTTCATTCCAGGCTCGAAAAGGCGGAAGCCGTTTCGGCCCTCCGCCTTGACCCGATAGAGCGCCAGGTCGGCGTTGTGAAATAGCTGTTCGATATCCGAGGTATCGGCGGACCGAGCGATCCCGATGCTGGCGCCGATGACGGCAGAACGACCGGCGAGAGAGTAGGGAGCGCTGATCTTCTCCACGATCCGCCGCGCCAGCACCTCGATACCCTCTCGGTTGTCGGTCATGGCCTGAATGATTGCGAACTCATCGCCGCCAAGCCGCGCGACCATATCTGCTTCGCGAACGCAATCCCGCAGGCGTTGTGCCACGCAGCGAAGCAGCTCATCGCCGGCGGCGTGCCCGAACCTGTCGTTGACGGATTTGAATCGGTCAAGATCGACCAGTAGAAGCGCGAACCCTTTCCCCTGCCGCCGCTCCCGCTTCAGCGCAGCTTCAATATGACTGCTCAGCAGCAACCGGTTGGCGAGCCCGGTGAGCGGATCGTGCTGCGCCATGTGCGCGATCTGGTTCTCGCTACGTTTGCGTTCGCTGATGTCGGTGAACGTCCGCACCAAACCGCCGGCGGGTAAAGAGGTCGTACGGACCTCGAGCGTGACGCCGTTAGGACGCGTGCGCTCATAGGTGTTGGCCCCGTGGACGTTTCCCACTTTGATGGCTTCCCACAGCTGCGGGGCAACCTTTTTATCATCCTTGCCGAACTCATCGTGCGCCAGAAGATGGGCCATGACGTCGGCGAATTTCGGTCGCGAATGAACGAACTCCGGCAAATTCAGCAATTCCACGGCACGCCGATTGACGACCGCTACATTTTGATCCGCATCGATCATCATGATGCCCTGGCTCATGTGGTCGAGTGTAACCTCCAATTCACGCGATTTTTCGCGCGCCAGCGCCTCGCTGCTGCGCAGTTCTTCGCGCGTGCGCAGCAGCCTTTCGCGGTGGCGGATGTTGATCGACATGACGATCAGAATGAACAGCGTGAGGCCAGATGCGATCACACGGTAGGAAACGCTGTTGCGCCGGTAGACGTCGAACACTTCGCGCTCGGCGCGACCGACCCATAGCACCAGGGGAAACCCCTCAACCACTCGGTAGGATACCAACCTTCTGACGCCGTCCATGACGCCCTTGATCGTGTACGACCCCTCCTCCGTGGTCGCCACGCGGCGCATCAGCTCCCCGCCAGCCATGGATCGGCCGATCGCATCGACCTTCAAGCCGGCACTCGCACGAATGATACCGTCGAGTCCTACGAGGCTGATTGCCCCGCCAGGACCAAGCTCGACGAGCTCGTAAAATCGCGTCAATTTGTCGGCTCGGATCGACGCGACGACCACACCTGCAAATGCGCCATGTGGCGTTCGCAGCGCACGTGTCAGTTGGATCGACCACTTTTGCGAAATGCGGCCGAGCACCGGCGCGCTGATGTACAAGCCAGCTTCCGGGGAATGGAAATGAACCTTGAAGTATTCCCGATCGTTCAGGTCGATGCGCTCTTTCGGCGGGCCTTCGCTCGTTGTCGTCAGTATCCCCCTTGCATCGACCAAAGTGAGGTCGGCAGTGGGTTGAACCGAATTTTCGACTTCGCTGATCAGGCGGTCGAAATCAGTGGAGAGCGTGCCCCTCACCGACGATAATTGCAGCTGGCGCAGTATCCGATCGTTGTCCTTGATCAGGCGAACGATGTGATCCTCGAACACGCGCGCAAGATTACCCGTATTCCGCATCGCATTCGCTTCCGACCGGACGTGTTCGGCATTCAAATCGAATTCGATCGCACCCCAGATCAGCGCAATCATGGCCAGGGCGAAAAAGGTGCTGACCTGCGGTAACGCCCGCAGCCAGCCGCCCCATTCGATTTTGTTGCTCGTCACTACACGCGTCCTGTCGGTCGGCGTGCACCATCCGCGCTGCGCGCTTGCTTAAGTGTTGTGATTTCTGCGCTTTACGTAGTCTTCCCAAGTCTCAAAACGACCCTTATCGCGCGGGTCCATCAAATAGAGTCAACAAAGGGTCACCGCACTGCCGAAGAACGCCGAATTGGAACTGTGTTTTGCCTTGCGGCAATCCATCCGGCGTGAATAACCGCGAGCGCAAGCACGATCATCGCCAAGCCCTGATGCGCGAGCGCGAGACCGATCGGCACCTGGTGGATCAGCGTCAGGATGCCGAGCGCGGCCTGGATCGTGACAGCCGCGGCGAGCGCGAGCGCATGCGTCAGCGCGGGACCGCCGCGCAGCGTGCGTGCAATGTCGAACACGTGGAAGAGCGCAAGCAGCCACAGCGCGTACGCCATCATGCGGTGATTGAACTGCACCGTGAGCGTGTTCTCGAAGACGTTTCGCCATAGCGGCGTGTCATGCGCGAGCCGTGCTGCATCCGGAATGAAACTGCCGTCGATCAGCGGCCACGTGTTGTAGATCAGCCCCGCGCGCAGGCCCGCGACCAGCGCACCGAGATAGATCTGCACCAGCACCAGCACGAGCAGCGCGATCGCACTTGCGCGGATGCGCGGCGGCGCATCGATGGGCGGCCGTGTGCTGATCCGCTCGGCCGTCCACAGCACGGCGGCGAAAATCACGCAGGCGAGAATGAGATGTGTCGCCAGCCGGTATTGCGAGACCTCAAGGCGCTCGGTGAGGCCGGAGGCGACCATCCACCACCCGACCGCGCCCTGCAGCGCGCCAAGCGCGAAGATCGTCCAGAGCCGCCCGCGCAGGCCCGGCCCGATCCAGCCCTTCACCAGAAACCAGAGGAACGGCAACAGGAATGCAGCGCCGATCAGCCGTCCCATCAGCCGGTGCGCCCACTCCCACCAGAAGATCGTCTTGAACTCGTGCAGCGTCATCGTGTGATCGCGCTGCGTGAACTGCGGGATGGTCTTGTACTTGTCGAACTCGGCCTGCCACGCCGTCTCGCTCAGCGGCGGCAGCGTGCCGGTGACCGGCTTCCATTCGACGATCGAGAGGCCGGACTCGGTCAGCCGCGTCGCGCCGCCGACCAGCACCATCGCGAAGATGAGCACCGCGACGGCATAGAGCCATAGGCGGATGATGCGTTGGTGGCGTTCGGTCGGGTCCATCTCACGTCTTGCCGGGAAACGGCGCGGACCATATAGACCGGACCCTAGGGGTCAAGTGGAGCAACCATGCGCATTCGCACGCGCAAGCTGATTGGAACTATCGCGCTGCTCGTGCTGGTGACGGTGTGGGCGCTGCTCGCGATGGCATTCGCACAATTCGCGTTGCGCGCGCAGAGCGCCATGGTCGTCATGCTGTTCTACGCGGTTGCCGGGCTCGGCTGGGTGCTGCCCGCGATGCCGATCGTGGCGTGGATGCAGCGGCCGGACGCAACGGCAGCCGATTAGGCGGCATCCACCCGGCGGAAGCGGTTCCACAACGCGGTCGCGGCGCCCGACAGCAGCACCTTGGCGTAACGGCGCTGCTGGTATTCGCCGTTCAGCGAGATGCGCGGCAGCGCGGTCAGGTGCGCGGCATGCTCGGGAAACAGCACGCCCGGCCGCGTCGTCACGGCGGTCTTGAAGCCAACCTCGGCGGCGATGCGAAATTCGCGCGGCCCCGCCGAGGTGCGGTCGCCGACCGGATAGCTGAAGTGCGTCGGCTTTTTCCCGAGCGCGGCTTCGATGACGGCGGCGCTCTGCTGCATCTCGTTGCGCACGCCCGCATCGCTCGCCTTCTTCAGCATCACGTGATTGACCGTATGCGCACCGATGGTCGCGAGCGGATCGGCGGCGATTTCGCCGATCTCGCTCCAGGTCATGCACAACTCGTTGCAGAACGCCGCGTCGTCGACACCGTAGCGGCTCGCGAGGTCGCGCACCGCGTGGCGCAGATCGTCCTCGCTCTCGAGGCTGCGCAGCCACCAATAGATGTGTTCGTAGAGTTCGTATTTCGCCGCGGTGGAGTCGCAGTCGTAGCGGCGGTCCTGCCCGTCCATCACCAGCGCGATGCGGCTGTGCCGGGCGATCGCGGCTTCCAGCGTGAGCCACCACAATTCGCCGGCACGATCGGGAAAGCTTGTCGGGATGTAGATCGCGAACGGCACATCGTATTTTTTGAGGATGGGAAGTGCGTAGCGCAGATTATCGCGATAGCCGTCGTCAAACGTGAAGCAGATGAAGCGGCGGCGGAAATCCTGCTCCTTGAGCCGGCGGTGCATTTCGTCAAGCGCGATCAGATCGACGTTCGCGCGGCGCAGCCCACGGATCACGTCCTCGAGAAATTCTGGCGATACTTCCAGGAGCCGGTTGGGCTGAAACGCATCCGTACGCGGCGGGCGCACGTGATGCAGGGTCAGGATCGCGCCGACGCCGCCGAGCACCGGACGGAGCAGCCGGTGAGCGCCAGAGAAATACAGCGCCTCCATTCCGGTGCGGAGAACGGCCTTTTTCAACCCTGCCACGATGCTTGCCCAGCGCGTCGCATCAGGCGGCGACGCCCGTCTCGTTCGCGGGATCGAGCGCAGGCGCCATACCGGTGAACACCGCGATGTCGCTGAAACCCGCGGTCACGAGATGATCCTGGATCGCATCGGATTTGCTCGCCGCCAGCCCGGTCGCGACCAGGACGGCGCAGGGTGCAAGGCGTGCAATGCGCCCATCCATGGCATGCGGCGCGGCGCTGGCGTCGATGACGATGTGATCGTAGGTGCGCGCCAGCGCATCGAACGCAATGACCAGCCGCTCCGAACCGAGGACGGCGGCGGCATCGAGCCCTGCCCGCCCGGCCGGGATGACCTGGACGCGCGAGAAACGGTCGCGCGTGATGATCTGCGCAAACGATGCGGTGCCGCGCACCAGATCGCTGATGCCGGGCGCACGCGGATCGGCGGTGATCGCGGCGAGCTTCGGACGATCGAGCGAAAGATCGATCAGGATGACCCGGGAGTCGCGCGCCAGTTCCCGCGCGATCGCGACCGCCGTCATTGTGGTGCCGATGCCGGCAGCGGCGCCAAGCACGGCGATCCGCTTGCCGCCCTCGCCGGCCTGGCGCAACGCCTGGGCGATATCGGTGACGGTCAACTCGTTTGCGGCGGGCGCCAGCGCAGCGGTCGCCATCGGCGGCTCGACCGGAGCCTGCGGTGCCGCTTTCGCGCGGAGGAGGCCCTTGGGCAACCAGCTTCGCTTCGCGACGGGCGCTTCTATCGGCGCGATGACCGGTTCCGCAATCGTCTCAGCCGCCGGCTCCATGATGACGCGGCCGCCGCGATAGACATTGCCCGCGAGCAGTTCGCCGGTGGTGATGAAGCCCGCGCACATGAACAAAGTTGCCAGCGTGGCGATCAGCACCACCGGCATCTTCTTCGGGAAGAACGGCGTGTTCGAGACCACGGCGCGCGAGATGATGCGCGCATCGCCGGGCGCTGCGCCGAGGCTGTCGCGCGCGGTCGCCTCGCGGAATTTCGCAAGATACGATTCGAGCAGATCGCGCTGGGCCTTGGCTTCGCGCTCCAGCGCGCGCAGCTCGACGTCGTCGCCGCTCGACGAGGCCACCTGACGCTTGAGCTGGTCGAGGCTGTTCTGCATCGCCTCGACGCGATCGCCGGCGATCTTCGCATCTGTCTCGAACGAATTCGCGACGCTGAGTGCTTCCTCGCGAATCTGACGATCAAGCGAGGCGACCTGCGCCTTTAACTCCTTGATGCGCGGATGATTGTCGAGCAACGTCGAAGACTGCTCCGCAAGCTGTGCGCGGATCGAAACACGCTGCTGGTTGAGGCTGCGAAGGCGCTCCGAATTGAGGACTTCAGACGACTCCAGCGAGCCACCACGCTTGAGTGCCTCACGAATGAAGCGCGCTTTCGACTCAAGCTCTGTCCTCTGCGAGCGCGCCGTCGCCAGATCCCGATTCCCCTCGCCGAGCGTCTGGCTCGACAGCGTGGTACCGTTGGCGCCGACCATGAAATTTGTCTTGGCGCGGAATTCCTCCATCTTCGCTTCTGCCTCGGCGACCTTCTTGCGCAGAACGTCGATCTCGCCGGAGAGCCAACGGCCCGCCGCGCGGGTCTGGTCCTGCCGCGCGGTCTGCTGCAAGGCGAGGTAATTGTCGGCAACCGCATTGGCGACGCGCGCGGCAAGCTCCGGATCGGACGACTGGAACTCGATCGAGATCACGCGCGACTTGTCGACCGGGAACACGGTCAGCCGCTCATAATAGGCTTCGAGCACGCGCTCCTCGGGCGTCATGCTCAGCGGGTCCTTCGCCAAACCGAGGAAGCCGAGCGAATAGCGGATCAACGAGACGCCACGCAGCGTGGAATCGAATTCGGGCCGCTCGCCGAGCTTCAGCTCCTTGATCACCTGGCGCGCAAGGTCGCGCGACAGCGCGAGCTGCACCTGGCTGGTCACGGCCTCCTGGTCAACGGTGCGGTCGCGTTCGCTCGCGCCCTTGTCGGCTTCCGGCCGGAAGAAGACATTCTCGCGCCCTTCTATCAGGATGCGCGCTTCGGACTTGTATTTCGGTGTGATCAGGTTGACGCCGACAAAGGTCAGCGCCGCGACAGCAAGCGCGGGGCCAAAGATCCACCACTTCTTGCGCATCAGCGTGCGGCCGACCGCGCCGAGGTCGAGCTCGCCGTCCCTCGCAGCATCGTTCATGACTGCAACGCGACCTTCACTCATCGCCGACTCCACAACTGTACGCGAACGGGTGTCCTTGCCACCCATCAGAAACTATTAAGGTTGCTGTCGCGTTAATTGTGGCGCCGAAGCAGCCGGCAGTGAGGGTTTGTTAACCATGTGAAGCGTTAATCGGCCGGGTCAGTCGTTACTCCAAGGCGCGGATTCGGTCTCATGCGGTCAAGCCGCTTCGTTCTGTTGGCACTAATGCCCCGAACCCGAAGTTCGCTCACGTCGTGCAGCAAGATCGGTTGCGACCTTCGGGTTCAAAGGGGCACTAGAATCATGAAGTTGCTAGTGTCCTTTCGATTCCGAAGTTCGCATTGGAGTCTGCCGCGAGGTTGGGCGAACTTCGGAATCGGGACACTTGCCGCTGTGGCGCTCGCCGGATGCATGCAGACCGGGGGGTCGGGCATCTTCGCCCGTAACGCCGGACCGCTCAATCAAAACCAGTTGGTCCTTCCCACCATGCTGCGTCCCGCGCCCGTGCGGACTGCTCAGCCCATCGTCGCGCAGCCGATCGAAGCGCCGATGGTGCCGCAGCAGGTCGCGCAACCGGTCATGATGGAGCCGGAAGAGACCGGATACACGCTCGACTCCGGCGACAGACTGCGCGTCGTCGTGTTCGGCCAGGAGGGCCTTACGGCATCCTATGCGGTGGACACCGGCGGCAGCATCACCATGCCGCTGATCGGCGCCGTTCCGGCGCGCGGGCACACGCCCGCACAATTGCAGCTGGCGATCGCCGCCAAGCTGCGGCAGGGCTTTGTGCGCGAACCGCATGTTGCCGTCGAGGTCGAGGCTTACCGGCCGTTCTTCATCCTCGGTGAGGTCACCCTGCCCGGCCAGTATCCCTACGTCGCCAACATGACGGTCGAGACCGCGGTGGCAATCGCCGGCGGCTATACGCCCCGCGCATACAAGGACCGCATCAAGATCAGCCGGCAAGTGAGCGGGCTGACCGAGAATCGCGTCGTGTCGCCGAATTATCCGATACGCCCGGGCGACACGGTCAAGATCGCCGAACGCTGGTTCTGATCGCGGCTTTCGTAGCCCGGCTTGAGCCTAAAGCGCGTTTACGCGCGTCTTCAACGCGCTATGGCGAAAGCCGGGACAGGTCTTACCCTATGCAACAGCGGCCCCGGGTTTCGCCATCGCTCAACCCGGGCTACGCGTCATGTTGAAAATTCTGCACGTCCTGCGGTCACCCGTCGGCGGCCTGTTCCGTCACGTGATCGATCTTTCGCGCGCGCAGGCGGCGCGCGGGCATCAAGTCGGCATCGTGGCGGATTCCTCCACCGGCGGCGCCCGGGCGGATGCGGCCTTTGCGTCGCTGTCCGGCCAACTCGCGCTGGAATTGACCCGCGTGCCGATGAGCCGGCATGCCGGCTTGAGCGATCTATCGGCCCAGCGCCATGTCGCGCAACGCGCGCGCGATACCGGTGCCGACGTGCTGCATGGCCACGGCGCCAAAGGCGGCGCCTATGCGCGACTGTGCGGCGGACGCGCCATTCGCGTCTACACGCCGCACGGCGGCAGCCTGCATTACAGCCGCTCATCGCCGGTCGGGCTTCTCTACCTCACGCTCGAACAGGTGTTGATGGCGCGCACCGAGCTGTTCCTGTTCGAGAGCCGCTACGGCCGCGATGCCTTCACGGCCAAGATCGGCACGCCGCGTTCGCTGGTGCGCGTCGTGCACAATGGCGTCACCGCGGAGGAATTCGCCGAGGTCGCGCCGGATGCCGATGCGACCGATATCGTCTTCATCGGCGAGTTGCGCCTGCTCAAGGGTGTCGACGTCCTGCTCGACGCGCTAGCGCTCTCGTCGCGCGAACGCCGCGTCACGGCGACGATTGTGGGCGACGGGCCGGACGCCGGGCAATTCAGCGAGCAAGCCGAAAGTCTTGGGGCCGGTTCTTCAACCCGTTTCATCGCACCGATGCCGGCCCGTGAGGCCTTCAAGCTCGGGCGCCTGCTCGTCGTGCCCTCGCGCGCCGAATCCCTGCCCTACATCGTCCTCGAAGCGGCAGCGGCCGCCGTCCCGCTGATCGCAACGAATGTCGGCGGAATTCCGGAAGTGTTCGGCCCGCAGGCCTCCCGCCTGATCCCGCCCGGAGATGCCGCAGCTCTCGCCGCCGCGATCTCTTCCGCGCTCGCCAACCCCGCTGCGCTGCGTAACGAGTCGTTAACGCTGCAGGCCCGCGTTCGGGCGGAGTTCTCCGCCGGAGTCATGGCCGATGCGGTGCTCGCCGCATATGCGGAGGCGCTGGCCAGGTTCCGGTTAGGCGCAGGTTGAGCAAACGCCTAAGCTTTTCTTGAACCTTTTTCGCTAGATCAGGGAGGTGGCGGGGGCTCTGTGTTCGCAGAGTGAGTACGATGTCCATGATGAATTTCGATGCCGGCAAGATGGTCCAGGCGGCGCCTTCCGCCGCGGGCGCGGCCACTGTGCCGGGAATCCGTGCCAAATCGCGCACCTTGTCGCCGCTCGCGCAACTGGTCGCAGCCCAGCACATCGTACCGGCGTTTTCGCCGATCGTCGTCGCCGGAATCGTGCGCTTCGTCGAGTTCGTCCTGATCGCGGCGGTCGGCGTCGCGATCTATCTGGGCTACGTCTACACGCCCTCCACCGAATTCGACTGGTACTACGTCGCGACCGCCCTCGGCGTGGCGGCCCTCGCGATGATCGCGTTCCAGGCCGCCGACATCTACGACGTCCAGGCGTTCCGCAATCCGGTCGGCCAGTGCGCACGGCTCACCGTCGCCTGGGCGATCGTGTTCCTTCTCATCGCGACGCTCGTGTTCTTCGCACAACTCGGCAACATGTACTCGCGCGTCTGGCTCAGCAGCTATTTCGGCATCGGCCTGTTCACGCTCTACGCCGCACGCCTGTTCGTGTTCGGCATCGTGCACAGTTGGACCCGCGACGGGCGGCTCGACCGCCGCGCGGTCGTGGTCGGCGGCGGCGACCCGGGCGAGCATCTTGTGACAGCCCTCGCGCGTCAGACAAACTCCGACGTCCGTCTTGTCGGTGTGTTCGACGATCGCGGCGACGAGCGCGCGCCGACCGCGTGTGCCGGCTTGCAGAAGCTCGGAACGGTCGACGACCTGGTCGAGTTCGCGCGCAAGACCCGCGTCGATCTCGTGATCTTCTCGCTGCCGATCTCGGCCGAAAGCCGCATCCTGCAGATGCTGAAAAAGCTCTGGGTGCTCCCGGTCGACATCCGGCTTTCGGCGCACACCAACAAGCTGCAGTTCCGCCCCCGCTCCTATTCCTATATCGGCTCGGTGCCGGTGCTCGACGTGTTCGACCGGCCGATCGCCGACTGGGACGTCGTGATGAAATGGCTGTTCGACAAGGTCGTCGGCGGCCTCGCTTTGCTCGCCGCCCTGCCCGTCATGGCGATCGTGGCGCTCGCTATCAAGCTCGACAGCCGCGGGCCCGTGCTCTTCAAGCAGAAGCGCTACGGCTTCAACAACGAACTGATCGAGGTGTTCAAGTTCCGCTCGATGTATGTCGAGGCGACCGACGCGACCGCCGCGAAGCTCGTCACCAAGGGGGACCCGCGCGTCACCCGCGTCGGCCGCTTCATCCGCAAGACCTCGCTCGACGAACTGCCGCAGTTCTTCAACGTGGTGTTCAAGGGCAACCTGTCGCTCGTCGGCCCGCGCCCGCATGCGGTGCACGCCAAGGCCGTCGACCGGCTCTATGACGAGGCCGTGGACGGCTATTTCGCGCGCCATCGCGTCAAGCCCGGCATCACCGGCTGGGCGCAGATCAACGGCTGGCGCGGCGAAACCGATAACGACGAGAAGATCCAGCGCCGCGTCGAGCACGACCTCTACTACATCGAGAACTGGTCGGTGCTGTTCGATCTCTACATCCTGGCGATGACGCCGTTCGCGCTCGCCAAGACCGAGAACGCCTATTAGCTGGTGCCGCGAACCCGAAAGCGGAACGCGCTTTCGGACCGGATCTGGCGCGGCGAACAAGTTGAGTGCGAG
>JAXDOA010000407.1:0-5344 GCA_034669125.1 Hyphomicrobiales bacterium | reverse complement strand
TCGACGCTCGGCATCCGCGCCGCCAGCATGATCCCGCTCGGAGGCGACATGGTGCTGGTGCCGCGCGCTTCCGTTGCGTGGCAGCACGCCTTCAACGACGTAACGCCGTTTAGCGTCCTGGCGTTCCAGAACGCCGGCGTGCCGTTCGTCATCGCGGGCGTGCCGATCGCGCGCGACAGCGTGCTGGGTGAGGCGGGTCTCGACCTTGCCATCGGCCGCAACGCGACGGTCGGCGTCTCGTATGTCGGGCAGGTCGCGCGCAGCGTCCACGACCACGCCGCCAAGGGCAAATTCAGCTGGAAGTTTTGAGCCCGCATGTCGCGGTCATCGGAGCGGGCCCGGCCGGGCTGATGGCGGCGGAAGTGCTCGCGCGCGGCGGCGTGGCCGTGACGGTCTACGACCGCATGCCGTCGGCGGGGCGCAAGTTCCTGATGGCCGGGCGCGGCGGACTGAACCTCACGCACAGCGAAGATTCCGAAACATTTCTTACGCGCTACGGCGCCGCCGCGCCCGCGTTGCGCGCCGCCATTGAGGCGTTCCCGCCCGTCGGCGTGCGCGCATGGGCCGAGGCGCTCGGCCAGGAGACATTCGTCGGCTCCAGCGGGCGCGTGTTTCCGCGCGCCATGAAAGCGTCGCCGCTGCTGCGCGCCTGGCTGCGGCGGCTCGATGCGGCGGGTGTGCGTTTCGCGTTCCGCCACCGCTGGAGCGGATGGGATGGCGAACGGCTCACGTTCGATACGCCGGTTGGCGCAATCGCGGTCGATGCCGACGCCACCGTGCTGGCGCTCGGCGGCGCGAGCTGGCCGCGCCTCGGCTCGGACGGCGTGTGGGTGGAGCCGTTGACACGGACCGGCGTTGCGATCGCGCCGCTCGTGCCGGCGAACTGCGGTTTCGTCGTCCCCTGGTCGGAGCATTTTGCGCGTTTTGCCGGACAGCCGCTGAAGCGCCTCGCCCTGTCGTTCGGCAAACACGCCGCGCGCGGCGAAGCGATCATCACCGCAACAGGACTCGAAGGCGGCGGCATCTACGCGCTGTCCGCCCTGCTGCGCGATGCGATCGCGGCATCCGGCGAGGCCACGCTGATGATTGCGCTGCGGCCGGATGTGACACCCGAGGAACTTGAGCGCCGCCTGTCCGCGCCGCGCGGCAAGCAATCGCTCGCAACCTTCCTGCGCAAGGCGTTGAAGCTCGCGCCGGCCGAAATCGGGTTGCTGCACGAAGTGAGCCGCACTCAACCTCTTTCCGCGCTCGATCCCGCAGCGCTCGCGCGCCTCATCAACGCCGTGCCCATTCGCCTGACCGCCACCGCGCCAATCGCGCGCGCGATCTCGACCGCGGGCGGCGTCGCGTTCGGCGACCTCGACGCGCATTTCATGCTGCAACGTATGCCCGGCGTGTTCGTCGCCGGCGAAATGCTCGACTGGGACGCGCCGACCGGCGGCTATCTGCTGCAGGCCTGTTTTGCAACCGGCGCCGCCGCAGGGCAGGGCGCGCTGCAATGGCTGTCACGCAGCGCTTGACCCGCGCTGCGCCAAACACCAAACATCAAGACAACAATCGGGAGGACACCATGGCGCTTGTCGAGAACAAGACCAAACTCAAGCTCAAGAACAACCAGCTCGCGCTCGGCTTCGGCGTGCATCACTTACGCACCAGCGCGACCGCGATGCTCGCGGCCGCCGCCGATCACGACTGGCTGTTCATCGACATGGAGCACGGCGCGCATTCGGTGCACGAGGCTTCGCAGCTCTGCATCGCGGCGCTGCCGACCGGCGTCACGCCGATCGTGCGCATCTGCGCCGGCGCAATCGACGAGGGCACGCGCTGCCTCGACAACGGCGCGCTCGGCGTGATCGTGCCGCATGTCGACACGGCCGAGCGCGCGCAGGAACTCGCGCGCGCGTTCCGCTATCCGCCGCTTGGGCACCGCTCATGGGGCGGCCCGCCGGCGGCTTACGGCTTCCGCGCGCCCGCCAACGCGGAGGCGCAGGCCGCGCTGAATGAGGCGGTGCTGGTGGTGGCGATGATCGAGAGCCCGCAGGCGGTGGGCAACGCAAACGCGATCGCCGCTGTCGAAGGGATCGACTGCCTGCTGATCGGCACCTCGGACCTGACCGCCGAGATGGGCATCTCGGGCCAGATCGATCATCCGCGCGTCGCCGAAGCGTATGAGAAAGTCGGCGCCGCCAGCCGAGCCAACGGCAAGGCGCTCGGCATGGGCGGCGTCTACGACAAGGACACCGCGAGCCGCTACATCAAGGGCGGGGCGCGGATGATCCTGTCGGGCTCGGACCACACGTATCTGCTGGCGGGCGCGAAGGCGCGCGCGGAGGTGTTGCGCGGGGCGGTGTGAGGCGAAGCGGCGCCGCTTGCTCGGTCTGCTGGCGGGAAAAGGCGCGGGCCAAGGTCTTGCGCGAGGCGGTGTGCTGCGCTTGCGTCGCAAGTATGCCTCGTGCTTAAGTTGTCTATAGCAACGTGCACGGGGCAAGGCAGGGGAGCTGGCGAATGGCAAAGTCACCGACAAGACCGGGGCTGCCGGCGCCGAGTTCGGTTGTCGAAAGGATCGTCCTGGTTCCCCAGCGAACCGCCCCCGCGCTCGCTCGAATTAGTGCCGCGGCTCCCGGTGCGGCTGCCAGCGCGGCTGCACCCGCCTACATGATCCTGCGGACCAACGAAGTCGATCCTTACGATGTTCCGATGCCGCGTTCGGCGGTGCCGCCGATTGGGGCCCCGGCAGCCGCCGCCCCGGCTGCGGCGAAACCCGCGCCGGTCGGCGACAAATTCGGCGGCACAGATCGCAAGGCGGCGAAGCTCTCGACCGGCAATGGAGCAATCGAAGTATTCGCCGACGTGGCCGAGCTGATCAAGACGCTGCCGTCGAAGGCTGCCATGAAGAAGCACAAGCCGAAGATTGGCACCGATGCGGGCTCGGGGCGCGTCACCGAGGAACAGCGCGATGTTCGGGTGCGCGGGTTCATCTACGCGGCAAGTCGTGAGGGCGACAATGACTTCCATGTCATGCTCGGACGCGACCCGGCCAAGAAGCCGATGTACTTCAATATGGAAATTTCCGGATTGCCCCCGGCTGGGGCCAAATCGCTGGCGCGCATCAAGAAGGTGCGCGACGACTACAAGACGTTCTTTACGACGCCGCATGTGCCCAAGCTGAAACTTCCCGGGATGTCCTACGACTTTTATGATCCCCCGATCCCGGTCGAGGTGGAAGGATCGCTGTTTTTCGACATGACCCACGCCAGCGGCGCTGGCCCCGGCCCGCAAAGCCTGCACAAGGACATTCCCACGATCTGGGAAATCCATCCGGTCACCAAGATCACATTCGAACCGTAAGAGACCGCATTGGGCCGAAAGGACAAACCCGGCGATCGCGCATCGGCCAAGCGCAAGCGCTTACCGTCGCAGCGGCGGGCAAAGAGCGCTCCCGGACGGCCGAATCCGGAATCGGTGATCGCGGAAAAGTCCCTCGTCTCGCCGAAAGGAAACGTCTACCGCATTCTCACGACGACCGAAACCGATCCCTACGATCCGCCGGTATCGAGCAAGAAGCGAAGGGGATGAACCGTAACGACGAATCGTGAATCACAGCGGTCATCTGCTGTCTCGCAGTCGCGGGCCGGCGATGCCGCAAACGGAGGGCGACCCTATGTACACACTTATCCGCAGCGTCCCGATGCGCGATCTTCTCGCGACCCAGGCGCCCGCATTGTTCCTGTCGTTTGTGATCTCCGAACTGCTGTACAAGTTTCACAGTTTCACCCTCGAATGCCTCGCGTTCCTCGTCACCTGGTTCGTGATCGACGCCGTGATAACCAGCGTAAGCCGATGGCTCAAGCGGCGCAGTGCCGTGACGACGGACAGCGCGTCCTAAACTTCATTTCGACCGGCAGGCCGGGGGCTTGCTCGTTCTCCTAGGCAGGAGGGGATTTTTCCATGCGCGCAGCAAAATCCCGGAAAAGCGCCCGGTCGCGCAAACCGGCAAGAGCGAAGATCAAGCCCAAGAACAAGAAGGCGGCGAAGGCCGAATACGAGCGGGCAATCGCGCAGCCAGGACCGGCGAAGGCGCCACGCGCGCCCAAGGTCGGCAAGGCCAAAGCGAAGTGGGCGGATGAAAACGGCCCGCTCGACTGGTTGCTTCCCACGCTCGAATCCGCCAACACGCCGCTGGCCGCACGCGGCGCGACGCCCGCCATTGCGAATGTGACAATGGCGGTGAGCAGTTTCAAGCCGACCGCATCCAGCATGCTTGCCGCGACCCAGCCGACGGCATGGCGCGACGTGCTGCTTGAATACAAGCAACGCAAGGCCACGCGGCTCGCACCGGCCGTGACCGCGCTCGCTGCGGGAGTTGGGGCCGTGAAGCCGCAAGCCGCCTTCGTCCCCGGCGCGCGCAATTGGCAGCCGCTCGGGCCCACCATCGTTCTCAATGGCCAGACCGTAGGCGATCAACCGGTCGGCGGTCGGGTGTCCCGGCTGGCGGTCGCTCCGGGCGCGGCGGTCGTGTATGCGGCTTCCGCCAATGGCGGCGTGTTTCGTTCCAACAACGGCGGCACCTCCTGGCACTCGCTGATGGACCGCTTCGACGTCAACCCGACGAACTTCGCCAGCACGAGCCTCGTGTGCGGGGCAATCGCGATCGATGCCAATGATCCCAACCGCGTCTATGTCGGTACCGGTGAGGGTGATACGCTGCAGCTGTTCCGCAGGCGTGTGACCAGTGCTCTTCCCGCGTATCGCGGCGTCGGCGTCATCCGCAGCGACGACGGTGGGAACAACTGGATCCCAGAGCCGAGCGCGCCAGATCTCGCAGGCGAGGCGTTTTTCGATCTCGCGGTGGATCCGCGCGACCGTGACAACGTCGTCGGCGCGACAACGATTGGGCTGTTTCGCCGCGTGACCGCGCCCGGAGGGCAGTTTCAGTGGAAGCAGGCGCGCGCGGGCGTGCATGCAAGCGTGGTTGTCGCGGGCGCGGCCGGCGCACCGGCGCGGTTCTTTGCCGCCGAATGGGGACAGAAGGCGGCGCCTTCCGGTGTGTTCCACTCCGACGATGGTGGTGTGAGCTGGAAGCCGACCGGTACCGGCTTCCCGACCAATGATGTTGGCCGCATTGCACTTGGCGTGCAGCCGAACAAGCCGGACCTCCTCTACGCGTTCGTCGCGACGAGGCGGGCGGGTTTGGCCCACGGCCTCTACCGACTGAATGGAGTCGGCGCAGCGTGGAAGAAAGTCGCGAGCCTGCCCGACGTGCTGCCTCCCGACGACAACGGGAACAGTCAAGGCGACTACGACCTTGCCATCGCGGTCGATCCCGTTGACGCGAACATCGTCT
>JAXDOA010000406.1:0-8654 GCA_034669125.1 Hyphomicrobiales bacterium | reverse complement strand
TCAAGCGAAACGGCGCGCAGCTCGTCGGGTTGTCGGCGGCTCGGTCGCATTCAGGCTCCAGGGTCTCTTCGAATGAATTGGTGCCGCTTTTAGGTGGGGCGCACCGGAACGACAAGGCCCGGCTTGTATTGGGGCACCTTCATGGACAATTGTGCTTGTGACGGAGTAGGGCCGGTGTCTCAAGACCTTCCACTCGGACCATCGCAAGCCGGGCTCGCCCAGCTCAACGAGCGCTCGCGCGAAATCTTCCGCCAGATCGTCGAGAGCTACCTGGCAACCGGTGAGCCGGTCGGCTCGCGCAACCTTGCGCGCATCATCCCGATGACCTTGTCGCCCGCGTCGGTGCGCAACGTCATGGCGGACCTTGAACAGCTCGGACTCGTCTATGCGCCGCACACCTCGGCCGGCCGGCTGCCGACCGAGCGCGGCCTGCGTTTCTTCGTCGACGCACTCATGCAAGTGGGTGACGTGACCGAGCGCGACCGCCAGGCGATCGAGGCGCAAGTCGCCGCAGCCGGCACGTCCAAGTCGGTCGACGCCGTGCTGACCGAAGCCTCCGGCATGCTGTCGGGGCTGACGCGCGCAGCCGGCGTCGTGCTGGCGGCGAAATCGAACACGCGGCTCAAACACATCGAGTTCGTGCGGCTCGAACCCGAGCGCGCACTCGTGGTGCTCGTGGCCGAAGACGGGCAGGTCGAGAACCGTATCCTCACGCTGCCGCCCGGGCTGCCGAGCTCGGCGCTGTCGGAGGCGACCAACTTCCTCAATGCGCGCATCCGCGGCCGCACGCTCGCCGAAGCCCGCATCGAACTCGAACGTGCGCTCGAAGCCGGCAAGGCTGAGCTGGATCAGCTGACCCAGCGCCTCGTCTCGGCGGGGCTCGCGAGCTGGTCGGGCGGCGAGACCGCGCAGCGGCAGCTCATCGTACGCGGGCAGGCAAACCTGCTCGACGATCTGCACGCGCTGGAAGACCTCGAACGCGTGCGCCTGCTGTTCGACGATCTCGAAGAAAAGCGCGCCGTCGCCGACATGCTCGGCCGCGCCGAGCAGGCCGACGGCATGCGCATCTTCATCGGCTCGGAGAACAAGCTGTTCTCGCTCTCCGGCTCCTCCACCATCGTGTCGCCCTACCGCGACGGGCAGGGGCGTATCGTCGGGGTGCTGGGGGTGATCGGCCCGACCCGGCTCAATTACGCGCGCATCATTCCGATGGTCGACTACACCGCCAAGGTGGTCAGCAAGGTTCTGGCGGGGTAAACCCTCCTCGTCTCGAACGATCACAAAGGCTTGATTTTTCGCCCGTCAGCGCTGATATCCGGGGCGAAATCGACGCTTTTTCGCACATGGAACGGAACTGGGATGACGGACACGACCGGCGCGCATGGGACTGAGCACGACGCGCCCGAGACCGCGCCGGCGGCCGACGCAGCGCTTGATCCCGTCGCGGCGCTGGCCAAGGAGGCCGCGGACCTCAAGGACCGGCTGCTGCGCACGCTGGCCGAGATGGAAAATCTGCGCCGCCGCACCGAGCGTGAGGTGGCCGACGCACGCGTCTATGGGGTGACCAATTTCGCGCGCGACATCGTCGGCGTTGCCGACAGTATGGAGCGCGCCATGAAGGCACTCGACGACGGGATCCGCGACAAGGCGGACGCGGGCGTCAAGGCGTTGCTCGACGGCGTCGAGATCACCGAGCGCGAGTTGATCAAGGTGATGGAGAAGCACGGGGTGCGGAAGATCGAACCGCAGGGGCAGAAGTTCGACCCCAACCTGCATCAGGCGATGTACGAGATTCCCGATGCGAGCGTGCCGGCCGGCACCGTGGTGCAAATCATGCAGCCCGGCTACACCATCGGCGAGCGCGTGCTGCGTCCCGCGCTGGTCGGCGTCGCCAAGGGCGGCCCAAAGGCGCCGGCAGCCGAGGCGCCGGCGAACGACAATACCAACGGCAAATAACTTTTATCGGAGCATGATCTTTTCCGAAAACCGGCTCCCACTTTTCGGGATCATGCTCTACCGCGGCTCGATGCTGTCGCGGATCGCGCGCAGGCGCGGGAACACGTCGTTCCAGGCCGGCTTCCGCACGATCGCGAACATCTGCAAATAGGCGCTCTGTCCAAACCGCAGCCATTGCACCGTCGTGACATCGGTGCCGGATGAATCCTTGGCGTCGGCCACGATCTCGTAGCCTTGCGCCTGGCCCATCCGCAACGGCTCGGCGCGGGTGATCTTGATGTCCTTGATGCCGGGAGCGGTGCCGAGCAGGCGGCGCGCGAACGTATCGCGCTCCTCGGGTTTCGGCTGCGCGCCGGGCGCAACCGCGATCAGCAGGAACGGCTGTTCGACCGCCGTGACTTCGTCGTTCGGGCCGTCGGTCAGGATCGCGACGCCCTCGCGCCCCGAACGCACGATGCGAAATTTTGCCAGATCGCCGATCTTGTAGGGCAGCACCGCGAGCCGTTCGCCCTCGGGAACCTGCTTTCGCACGGCAAGCGATTTGAATGTGTCGCGCACGACCGCATCGGTCAGCGTCGCGGGCGTCTCCTCGATCATCTGCAGCGATACGATCGTGGCTATGCCGCCCATGGTGGCGACCATTACGTTCTCGTGGCGCTTCTGGCCGCCGGATTCCTGCGGGCCGGACACGAAAAATCCCTTGCCGTCCTTGAAGGTCAGCGGCTCGCGCAACCGCACCGTCATGCCGCGCGCTTTCAGCGCCTCGTCGGTGAAGCCCTTCTCGACCTCCGGGTAGGCATCGGCGGGAAGCTCGACGATCAGGATCGCAGCGCTCGCTTGCGGGCTCTCGAATCCCGAAAACTTGGTGCTCGGCTCAAAACCGGCCGGCGCGACTAGCCCGATGCGCGAACCGACCGGAAACACCGGATCGGCGGCGTGCGCGGGTGCTGCCAGCATCAGGCCGGCGAGGCCCGCGAAAACCAGAAGCCGGATGCTCTGTGGCGATGAACGCATGAATGGCCCCTTCCTGGCGACCCTCGGCAAACGCCGCCTTTGGCGCGCAACATGGGCGACAATGCGGCCGGGTCTTCAGATTGCCACGCGCTTGCTCTAGTGGAGCGGATTTGACATTCGCTACCCACCCAGCCGCAGACTCGCGAAGCGAATGTCAAATCCAAAGCTCCACTAGGATGTAATACTTGCTAGGGGTCCTTTGATTCTAACATTCGCAAGAGAGCCCGCCGCACAGGGATGCGAATGTTAGAATCGGACCACTAGCGTGCCGGGCAACCCGGGGAGAGCGACATGGCGACCAACGGCAGCTTTTACTGGAACGAACTGATGACGCGCGACGCCGAGAAGGCGAAGACATTCTATGGCGCGACGCTCGGCTGGACATTCGAGCCGATGGATGGCGGCGGTGGCCCCACCTACTGGGTCGCCAAGGTGGGCGATGAATCCGTCGCCGGCATTTATTCGATCGACACCAGCGACCAGGAGACCGGCGAGGGCTGGTTCGCCTACGTGGCGGTGGACGACCTCTCGACCGCGCTCGCGCGCGCGACCAGCGAGGGCGGCGAAGTCGTGCGCGAGCCGTGGGACGTCCCGGGCGTCGGGCGCATCGCGATCGTGAATGATAGCGCCGGTAACACGATGGGCTGGATGACGCCGAGCACGTAGTGCTGTTTAGGGCGGCGTCACCCTTCGCAGCGTGAGATTGATCCGCCCGCCTTCCGGCAGCAGGGTCGAGGTTCCGGGCAGGATGCGGTCCACGCCATGGAACGCGAGCCGGCCTTCGCCGCCGAGCACGACGGCATCGCCCGAGGCGAGCCGCACCGAGCGCGTCGGATCGCTGCGCTTTGATCCGCCGACGCGAAAGAGCCCCGTGTCGCCGAGCGAGAGCGAGACCACGGGCGCGGCGAAATCCTGTTCGTCCCTGTCCTGGTGCAGGCCCAGGCGGGCGTCGGCCGCGTAGTAGTTTACGAGGCACGCCTCGGGCGGATGCGGATAGCCGCCGAGTTCCCGCCACGCGCGCAAGATAATCTCCGGGATCGGCGGCCAGGGCGCGCCGGTTTCCGGATGGGTTTCCTGATAGCGGTAGCCGCGCGCCTCGTCGGTGACCCAGCCGAGCGGCCCGCAATTGGTCATCTTCACCGACATCGGTTTGCCGGAGCGCGGCATGCGCGGCACAGTGAGCGGCGCGGCCGCGATCACGGCACGGATGGCCGCGAGCAGTTCATCCTGCGCGGCGCGGTCGAGATAATTCGGCGTCAGCGTGACGCCCGGGGCGAGGGTAGCGGTCATGGCGGACAGATAAGTTCGGAAGCGCGCGCAGGCCACCCGCTATCGGCGGTTCAGGCCGCGGCGGTTTTCTCGGCAACCTTCTGCGGCACCAGCCGCTCGCTGCCCAGCGCTTCCCGCACGCCCGAGCCGCCGGCCTCGTGGTACTCGGCGTCCTCGTTGACGTTCCAGATGTCGTAGACGCGTGTTCCCGCCAAAATGTTCTTCGCCGTCAGCATGGCGGTCATCATGGCGTGGTCTTGATTGTTGTATTTGTGCATGCCGTTGCGGCCGACCATGTGCAGCGTTGGATAGAGTCCTTCGAGGTCCTGCCTGATCGTCGCGACGTTGTCGCGATAGCTTTCGTCATAGACCGGATAGGCCTTCGGTTGGCGCACCACGCAGGCATCGGTGACATCCGACTCCGCGATGAGCCCGATCTTGGCGATCTCCTTTTTGGCGAGCGCGATCAGCTCGGCATCGGGCGCGTTCCACAACCCGTCGCCCTCGAAGCAGAAATACTCCAGCCCGAGGCAGCTCATGCCCGGCTGCACCATTTCGGGCGACCACGAACGGAAGTTCTGCACCCGGCCGACCTGCACCGACGGATCGTGGATGTAGATCCAGTTGTCGGGAAAGAGATCGGGCTTTTTGACCATCAGGGCGACGGTGAGGAAATCGCGATAGCGCAATTCGCGCGCATGCAGGCGCGAGATCGGCGTCGGGGTGATCTTCTCGACAAGCTCGCGCACCGGCGCCGATGAGACGACATGGCGCGCGGTGTAATGTTCGCTGCCGCCGTCGTGACAAGAAACCTCGATGTGCCACAGCTTTCCGGCGTGGTCGTAGGACAGCTTCTGCAATTCGCGGCCCTTGAGAACCTTGCCGCCGCGCTTCTGGATTTTGCGTGAGGCCGCTTCCCACATCATGCCCGGGCCGCGGCGCGGGTACTGGAAGCTTTCGATCAGCGTCTTGACCACCGGCCCGCCGGCTTTCGGCTTGCGGGTGGGTAACAGCGCCTTCCTCAGCGCGCCGAGCACCGCGACACCGAGATCGAGACCCTTGATGCGTTGCGCCGCCCAGTCGGCGGAAATTTCGTCGCACGACATGCCCCACACTTTCTCGGTGTAGGTCTTGAAGAAGATCGAGAACAGTTTCTCGCCGAACTGGTTGCGCACCCATTGATGGAAGTTCGCCGCGTCCTTGATCGGGCGCGCCTTGGCGTAAGCGAACGACAGCATGCAGGTGGCGCTGGTGAACAGGCCGAGATTTCGCAGCGCCTCAAAGGCGCTCAGCGGATAAGAGTAGTACTTGCCGCCGTAGTAGATGCGCGACAGGCGCGGCCGCTCGATGAAATCGTTCGGCAGGATCTCCTGCCATAGGTCAACGACCTCCTTCGACTTGGAGAAGAAGCGGTGACCGCCGATGTCGAACATGAAGCCGTTGTATTCGACCGTGCGGCTGATACCGCCGACGTAGACCGGGTCCTTCTCGATCACGATGACCGAGGGGTTTTCCTTGGTGAGGCAATACGCGGCGGTGAGGCCCGCCGGCCCCGCGCCGATGACGAATACGTCGGCGTGCGTGCTCATCGGGGCACCTTCGCGAAGGCGAACAGCCGGTGGCCGTTGTAGCCGACGATGGCGCCGACCACGGCGCCGGCGACCAGCGCCGCCTGCGGCAGCGCACCGAACGCGGTGAGCACCAGCGCGGCGAACACCGCGTAGCTCGTGCCCTGCGAGGCGGCCGTCACGGCGGCGTAGCGCATCGCTTCGTCGCCCTGACGGCGCCCGGATTCATCGAAGGTGAGCGCGCGATTGAGCCGCCAGGTGACGAGGGTCGCCAGCGCGAGCGAGAACAGCCGCATCAGCAGCGGGCGCGGCGCATAGCCGATCAGGATCGTGAACACACAGATGTCGGTGGTGAGCCCGATGCCGCCGACGCCAAGAAAGCGTAACGGGCGCGGCAGATGCTCGGCGAGCGCGCGCAGCGGATCGGGCCGCGCGGGCCCCAACTCGATCTTCTCGACACTCATACAAAACCCTGCGCACGCCCCACGCGTCAGGCTTGGCAGGATTTCGTTAATTTCGGGCTTATCGGCGCCGCCGAAACCGCGGATTTCGCCCCGGTTATTAAGCGAAACTCAACGCTGTTGGCCGAAACAGACGCATGCCCGCAACGACGCGCCAGCCGAATTTCGCGCTCCTGCTGGGACTGGCCTGGCTGCTGGCCGCCTTTCAGCTCCTCGCGCAGAACTGGACCGAGACCGCGCTGGCGCTCGCCGACACCGACGACGCGATGCGGCTCGCGCAGCTGCGCGACTGGCTCGGCGGGCAGGGCTGGTACGATCTGCATCAAGGACGCGTGGCCGGAGGCTACGAGTCGCACTGGTCGCGGCTGATCGATGCCGGGCTCGCCGGCACGCTGTGGGTCGTCGGTTGGGTCGCCGAACCCGCGATGGCCGAGCGACTGATGCGCACCGCCTGGCCCATGCTCTGGCTGCTGCCGGTGATAGCCGGGGCTGCCGCGATCGCGTGGCGCATCGCGGGCCGCGAGGCCGCAATCGTCGCCCTGCTCATGGCGGTCATCGGCCTGCCGGCATTTCATCAATTCCGGCCCGGCCGCATCGATCATCACAATGTGCAGATCGCGCTCAGCGTTCTGGCGGTTGCCGCGACCGTGTGGTCCGACCGCGTGCGTTGGGCGGCAGTCGCGGCAGGCGCCGTGACCGGGCTCGCGATGGCGATCGGGCTTGAGTGCCTGCCGTATCTCCTGGTGTGCGCGGCGGCGTTCGCGGCGCGATACATGAGTGATGCGCGCGGCGCACAGGGTGCGGCCGACTATGGCTTGGCGCTGGCAGTGAGTTCGCTCGCGGGATTTTTCGTCATCATCGGGCCGGATCACTGGACACGTGGCGTATGTGACGAGATCGCGGTCAACTGGATCGCGCTCACGGTGGTCGGCGGCATGGGGCTCGCGCTTGCCGCACGATTCACAAGCGAGCGCATGTCCGTTCGCGGCGCGCGGGTGTTCCTCATCGGCGCGGTCGCGACTGCGCTCTTCGTCGCCATCGAGCCACGCTGCCTGCGTGGGCCCTTTGCGATGGTGGATCCGGCCGTATGGCCGATCTGGCTCGCGCACGTGCGCGAGATGAAGCCGCTGATCCCGCTGATGATTGAAAGCCCACTGATCGGGATCGCGATTGCGACATTCCCGGCAGCCGCGCTCGTTGCCGTGTTCGTTCTGGCGCGCTCGCGCGACTACCGCGCCGACTTCGGCTTTCTCGTCGCGACCGCCGCATTCATGACGTCCGCCGTCATGACGCTCGCGGCGATCAAATCCGCCTCCTACGCGACATGGCTCGCGATGCCGCTGGTCGCATGTTTCGCGCTGCGTCTGTTCAGGCTGTTGCGGCTGGAGTCGCTGGTGCCGCGCGCCGCCGTCGGCGTGCTGCTCACCCCCGCGGTGCTCTCTCTCGGCGCCGTGACGATCGCCAACGCGGCGGGCATCGGCCGCGAGGATCATTTCCACCGCACCGAAACCCCTGCCTGCTTCCAGAACCACAGCTACGCGGCACTCGCGCAACTTCCGGCGGGCGTCGTCGCAACCGATGTGAACTACGGTCCGTTCGTGCTGGCGCTGACACCGCACGCGGTACTGACCGCGCCCTATCACCGGCTCTCCACCGCCATCGTGGCGGCGCATCGCGCGTTCGCCGCGCCACCCGAACAGGCGCGCGGAATGCTGGCTGCTCTCCAGGCCGACTATGTCGCAGTCTGCGGCGCGCAGGCGCCCGACGGCCTGTCCCCGGTTGAGCACGACGCCAGCCTCTGGGGCCGCCTGCAGGCAGGCGCTGTGCCGGGCTGGCTCCAGCCGCTGCCGCTACCTGGCCCCTTCGCGGTCTATCGCATCAAGCCATGACGGCGCGCGACGCTCACGCCACGTTCCTGAAGCTCGCGCTGGCCTGCGGCGTGCTGGTCGCGGGCGTGGAAGCCGGCTGGGTGCTGCTTTCACCGGTTCCCTACGACACATTCGGCTACATGATCGGACGCGACTTCGTCGCCCTCTGGGCCGGCGCCAAGGCGGCGCTGACCGGCGATCCCGGACAGTATTTCGGCGTCGATGCCTACATGACGCTGCTGCGCTCGTACTTCGGCGAGAACTATCCGGCGCACATCTGGTCATACCCGCCGCATCTGCTGCTGTTCACCTGGCCGCTCGGCTTCCTGCCCTACATGACGGCCTATATCCTGTATTGCGTGCTCGGCTGCGTGCTCTACGTCGCGGTCGTGCGCGATGGCGAACGGCGGGGCGATCATCTGCTGCTGCTGGTCCTGGCGCCTGCCGTGACCTTGAATATCTGGACAGGACAGAACGGTTTTCTCACCACCGGGCTGCTGATCGGCGGCCTGCTCCAG
>JAXDOA010000405.1:0-6534 GCA_034669125.1 Hyphomicrobiales bacterium | reverse complement strand
CAGAGCATGTACCACTTCAAGATCAAGGCCGATCCGGCGGTGGCATGGGGGATCCCCGAACTGGTGCGCGAACTCAAGATCGAGGACATGACGATTCCGATCAAGAACAAGCGCTAAGGCTCAACGGGCGAGGGGCGCGCCCGATGACTTCTCTGGAAACCCGCGGTCTCACCATCCGCTTTGGCGGCCATGTCGCCGTCGATGCGGTGAGCTGCACGTTCCGGCCCGGCGAGCTGACGGCGATCGTCGGCCCGAACGGGGCGGGCAAGACCACGTACTTCAATCTGATTTCCGGCCAGCTCGCGGCGAGCGCGGGCGAGGTGCTGCTCGATAACCGCGACATCACGCGCGAGTCGGCGCCCGCGCGCACGCGTGCCGGCATCGGGCGCGCCTTCCAGCTCACGAATCTGTTTCCCGGATTGCCGGTCGTCGAGAATGTGCGGCTCGCGATCCAGTCCGCCGCCGGCGTCCACTACGACATGCTGCGGCCGTGGATGCGGCACACGGAACTGATCGCGCGCGCCGACGCGGTGCTGGCGCGCGTTTCGCTGACCCACAGGCGCAATGTTCCTGCCTCTGCGCTCCCGCATGGCGACCAGCGCAAGCTCGAGGTCGCGCTGATGATCGCGCTGGAGCCGAAGATCTTCATGTTCGACGAGCCGACCGCCGGCATGAGCGTCGACGAAGTGCCGGTGGTGCTCGACCTGATCGCGCAGCTCAAGCAGGACACCGCCAAGATCATCCTGCTGGTGGAGCACAAGATGGACGTGGTGCGCTCGCTCGCCGACCGCATCATCGTGCTGCACAACGGCAAGCTGGTTGCCGACGGCAAGCCCGCCGACGTGATGGCCTCGCCGGTGGTGCAGGAGGCTTATCTCGGCAGCTTTGGCGAGAAGGCCGCATGAGCGAGCTTCTCACCCTCTCGGGCGTCGAAACGCACATCGGGCGCTATCACATTTTGCATGGCGTCGAGCTTGGCGTGCCGGAAGGGCGCACCACTATGCTGCTCGGGCGTAATGGCGCCGGCAAGACCACCACGTTGCGCACCATCATGGGGCTGTGGCGCGCGTCGAGTGGGGAAATAACTCTCGCGGGGGAACGCATCGAGGCGCTCGGCACGCCCGACATCGCGCGCGCCGGGATCGGCTATGTGCCGGAGACCATGGCGGTGTTCTCCGACCTCACGGTGAAGGAAAACCTTGTGCTCGCGGCGCGCGAGGGCGCGATGGACCAGACGCGGCTCAACTGGATTTTCGGCTTCTTCCCGCCGCTGAAGAAATTCTGGCTCTCGCGCGCCGGCACGCTCTCGGGCGGGCAGAAGCAAATGTTGTCGGTCGCGCGCGCCTTCATCGAGGAGCGCAAGCTGCTGCTGATCGACGAGCCGACCAAAGGGCTCGCGCCAGCGATCATCGGCGCGCTGGTCGAATGCCTGAAGGAAGTGAAGCGGCGCGGCGCCACAATCCTGCTGGTCGAGCAGAACTTTCGCGTCGCGCAGGAGATCGGCGACACCGTGAGCGTGATGGACAACGGCCGCGTGGTCCATACCGGCACGATGGCCGACCTCGCCGCCGACGACGCCCTGCAGCATCGGCTCCTCGGCCTTTCCCTGGACACGCATCAATGAGCGCACAGGACATTGATGCGGGTGCGGCGCTGCCGAAAACACCGCGCGATTACCTGCCGCTGCTGCTACCTGTGGCGCTGGCGCTCGCCGCATTGCCGTTCATCCCGTCCTCGTCGACCTGGGTGACGCTTACCATCGCCGGCCTTGCGATGGGCATGATGATCTTCGTGATGGCGTCGGGCCTCACGCTGATCTTCGGCCTGATGGATGTGCTCAATTTCGGCCACGGCGCCTTCATCGCAATCGGCGCCTACATGGCGACGCTGGTGCTGATCCCGCTCGCCGCCTGGATGCAGGCGGACTCCATTTGGCTCAACCTCGCCGCCGTCGTTCCGGCCGTGCTGTTTGCCATGGCGGTTACCGGCGCGCTCGGCCTCGCGTTCGAGCGCATCGTCATTGCGCCGGTCTACGGCCAGCACCTGAAGCAGATCCTCATCACCATGGGCGGCATGATCGTCGCCGAGCAGATCCTTTATGCGTTCTTCGGCCCGCAGCAGATCCCGCTGCCGCTGCCGACATCCTTGCGCGGCTCGTTCCAGTTCGGCGAGGCGGCGGTCGAGAAATACCGCGTGATCTGCGTGCTGGTCGGCCTTGCGGTGTTCCTCGCAATGCTTGCGATCCTCAACCGCACCAAGATAGGGCTCCTGATCCGGGCGGGCGTGGAAAACACCGAGATGGTCGAGGCGCTCGGCTATCGCATCACGCGGCTGTTCGTCGGCGTGTTCATGGCGGGCTCGGCGCTCGCCGGGCTCGGCGGCGTGATGTGGGGCCTCTACCGCGAGCAGGTGAATGCCGCGATGGGCAGCGAACTAATGGTGCTGGTGTTCATCGTGGTCATCATCGGCGGGCTCGGCTCGGTCACCGGCTGCTTCATCGGCGCGATCTTGGTCGCGCTCGCCACCAACTACGCGGGCTTCCTCGTGCCGAAGGCCGCGCTGATCACCGACATTCTGCTGATGGTGGTGATCCTGCTGTGGCGCCCGCGCGGGCTTTATCCGGTGACGAGTCGATGACCTTGCCGATGATGCCGCTTTCGGGCGATGCGCCGCGCAGCCGGTTCCTGAGCGCCGCGCTCATCGTGATCGTGCTGGCGCTCGCGCTCGCGCCGTTCCTGTTTCCCGGCGCAAAGCCGCTCAATGTCGCCGCCAAGGTCTGCATCTTCATCGCGCTCGCGGCGTCCTACGATCTGTTGCTCGGCTATACCGGCGTGGTGTCGTTCGCCCACACGATGTTCTACGGCATCGGCAGCTACGGTATCGCGATTGCGCTCTATTCGCTGGGCGCGCGCTGGGACGCGATCGGGCTGGGACTGCTGATCGCGCTGCCGCTCGCCGCGCTGCTGGCGCTGGTGATCGGGCTGTTCTCGCTGCGCGTCCAGACGATTTTCTTCGCCATGATCACGCTCGCGGTCGCGTCTGCCTTCGCTGTGCTTGCTTCGCAGCTCTCCTGGCTGACCGGCGGGGAGGACGGGCGCAGCTTCCGCGTGCCGGAACTGCTCCGGCCGGGCACGTCGTTTTTCAACGCGTTCGGAACTGAATTCACCGGCCGCACGCTGACCTATTACATCGTGTTCGTCTGCTGCGTGCTTCTCTTCCTGTTGCTGCTGCGCGTCGTCAACTCGCCGTTCGGCCGCGTCCTCCAGGCGATCCGCGAGAACCCGTTCCGCGCCGAGGCGCTCGGCTACCGCACCGTGTTCCACCGCACCTACGCGAACGTCATCGCTGCGGCCGTGGCGGCGGCCGTCGGGGCGCTCAACGCGCTCTGGCTCCGCTACACCGGCCCCGACACCGCGCTGTCGTTCAACATCATGCTCGATATCCTGCTGATCGTCGTGATCGGCGGCATGGGCACGATGTACGGCGCGATCGTCGGCGGCACGCTCTACGTGCTGGCGCAGAACTATCTGCAAGCCCTGATGGGCACGGTCTCGACCGCGGCCGGCGAAGCCGGCATCCCGATCCTGCCGCAACTTTTCCACCCCGACCGCTGGCTGCTGTGGCTTGGCGTACTTTTCATCCTGTCGGTCTACTTCTTCCCGACCGGAATCGTCGGCAAGCTGCGCGGGGGCCCGAGTTAGCCAGCCATCACCGCGCGCACGCCATCGATCACGAACTGCACGGCGAGGGCCGCGAGCAGTACACCGAGCAGGCGCGACAACACGGTGTTGCCGGTCATGCCGAGCAGGCGCTCGATACGGGTGGCAGCCAGAAACACGATCAGGCACGCCGCCATGACGAGCGCGATGGTCGCGATCAGCACGGCGAGCCGCATTGGATCGCCGCCGGCGCGGCCTGCGAGCAGGACGGTGGCGGTAATGGCGCCGGGTCCTGCCATCAGCGGAATGGCGAGCGGGAAGGCCGCCACGTTGCGCACGTGCTCCTCGATCGCCTGTTCGGCGGCTTCGGACTGCCGCGCGATGCGCACCCCGAACACCATTTCGGACGCGATCGAGAACAACAAGAGCCCGCCCGCGATGCGGAAGGCCGGCAGCGAGATCGAAAGGATGCGCAACAGCCAGTCGCCGATGAGCGCGGCGCCGGCGAGGATCGCGAACGCGATCAGGCAGGCACGAATCGCGACCTGACGGCGCGCGGGCCGCGGCAGCCCCGCCGTGATCCCGAGGAAGGCCGGGGTCAACCCGATCGGGTCCACCACAACCAGCAGCGTGACCAGTGCGGCGACCATGACGTCAATGGGAGGCATCGGCGCTGGCCCGGAATCGGCGCTTCCCGAGGCTCGGGAAGCGCCGCAAAACTAACACGCCGCGCAGTATCCGGCGACCCGCCGGCAGGACCCCGGAAGCCGTCTTTACGACGGCCCACAAGGTATTGAAATAAAAAGAGAATATAATGCGCAAAACGGCCGCTTTGCGATGGTTGAAAAGCCCCAAATCGCCTATATGAATCGCACACTGAATCGCTTGCGGAATCCACACCTTGGCCGACGACGAAAACAACAAACCCGAGGAGCCCCCACAGCCCTCGGACATCCGGCCCGTGTCGATCACGGACGAGATGAAGCGCTCGTATCTCGATTACGCCATGAGCGTGATCGTGGCGCGTGCGCTCCCGGACGCGCGCGACGGCCTCAAGCCGGTGCATCGCCGCATTCTCTATTCGATGCACGAGCAAGGCCACACGCCCGACAAGAAGCACGTGAAGTCGGCGCGCGTCGTCGGCGACGTGATCGGTAAATATCACCCGCACGGCGACCAATCGATCTACGACGCGCTGGTGCGCATGGCGCAAGACTTCTCGATGCGCGTGCCGCTGATCGACGGCCAGGGCAACTTCGGCTCGGTCGACGACGATCCGCCCGCGGCGATGCGTTACACCGAGAGCCGGCTGACCAAGGCCGCGACGGCGCTCCTGGAAGACCTCGACGAGGACACCGTCGATTTCCAGGAGAACTACGACGGCACCGAGAAAGAGCCGGTCGTCCTGCCGGCACGGTTCCCCAATCTGCTGGTCAACGGTGCCGGGGGCATCGCGGTCGGCATGGCGACCAACATTCCGCCGCACAATCTCGGCGAAGTGGTCGACGCCTGCGTGGCGCTGATCGACGATCCAGGACTGTCGATCGACGATCTCATCGGCATCGTCCCGGGGCCGGATTTCCCGACCGGCGGCATCATCCTCGGCCGGCAGGGCATCCGCGCCGCCTATCACCTCGGCCGCGGCTCGATCATCATGCGCGGCAAGGTCTCGATCGAGACGCTGCGCGGGGACCGCGAGGCGATCATCATCACCGAGATTCCCTATCAGGTGAACAAGGCCACGATGGTCGAGCGCATTGGGGAACTCTGGCGCGAAAAAAAGATCGAAGGGATCGCTGCGCTGCGCGATGAATCCGACCGCGACGGCTTCCGCGTCGTGATCGAACTTCGGCGCGAGGCGATGCCCGAAGTGGTGCTGAACCAGCTCTACCGCTTCACGGCGCTGCAATCCTCATTCGGCGCCAACGTGGTTGCGCTCGACTCAGGCCGTCCGCAGGTGATGAACCTGAAGGACCTGTTGGCCACGTTCGTGGCCTTCCGCGAGCAGGTCGTCTCGCGCCGCACCAAGTTCCGCCTCACCAAGGCGCGCGACCGCACGCATGTCTTGGTCGGTCTTGCGATCGCGGTCGCCAATATCGACGAGGTGATCCGCACGATCCGCGCCTCGAAGGACGCCAACGAGGCGCGCGAAGCGCTGATGACGCGCGACTGGCCGGCGCAGGACGTCGCGACCTTGCTCGAGCTGATCGACGATCCGCGCCACAAGCTCGCCGCCGACGGCACCTACCGGCTGTCCGACGTGCAGGCGAAGGCGATCCTCGATCTGCGCCTGCAGCGCCTGACCGCGCTCGGCCGCGACGAAATCAAGGACGAACTCGACAAGCTCGCCGCCGAGATCGCCGACTATCTCGACATCCTGCGCTCGCGCGCCCGCATCCAGGGCATCGTGAAGCAGGAGCTTGCCGACGTTAAGAAAGCCTTCGCCACACCACGCCGCACCGTGATCATGGATCAGGAAGGCGAGATGGAGGACGAGGACCTGATCCAGCGCGAGGACATGGTCGTCACGGTCTCGCATCTCGGCTACGTCAAGCGCGTGCCGCTGTCGGCCTATCGTGCGCAGCGGCGCGGCGGCAAGGGCCGTTCGGGCATGCAGACCCGCGATGAGGATTTCGTCAGCCGCCTGTTCGTGGCCTCGACCCACACGCCGGTGCTATTCTTCTCGTCGCGCGGCCAAGTCTACAAGGAAAAGGTATGGCGGCTGCCGGTGGCGCCGCCGAACGGTCGCGGCAAGGCGCTGATCAATATCCTGCCGCTGGAGCAGGGCGAGCGCATCACCACCATCATGCCGCTGCCCGAGGATGAATCCTCCTGGGCCAATCTCGATGTGATGTTCGCGACCACCGGCGGCAAT
>JAXDOA010000404.1:0-7012 GCA_034669125.1 Hyphomicrobiales bacterium | reverse complement strand
TCATACCAAGGCGCCACAGAACGACGGCGGTTACTCCAATCCGGAAGCCGACAAGCTGATCCAGGCCCTGTCGAACGAGACGGATCTCGCCAAGCGCAACGCGACGATCACGCAGATCTGGGACAAGCTGCTCCCCGATCAGGTCTATGTCGCGATCCATCACCAGATGCTCGCGCATGCCATGAAGAACGACATCAATGTGCCGGTCAGGCCCGACAACATCATCTTCTTCAAAGACGTCGCGTTCAAGAAGTCGTAACGGAGCGCCTGTGGTAGCCTACCTTTGAGTCCCTCCCCCTCAACGGGGGGAGGGCCGAGGGTTGCCATGGCAAGCGCCGCGTTCTCATGATCGCCTACATCCTGCGCAGCCTCGCGCAAGCCGTCATGGTGATGCTGGCGGTCGCGCTGCTGGCATTCTCCATGTTCCGCTTCGTCGGCGATCCCGTCGCGAACATGGTCGGGCAGGAAGCCTCCCTGAAGGAGCGCGCCGAGCTTGCCGAGCGGCTCGGCCTCAACGATCCCTTTCCGATCCAGTTCGCCAACTTCGTGCGCGACATGACGCGCGGCGAATTCGGCATGTCATACCGGCAAGGGCGCCCGGTCCGCGATCTCTTGATGGAACGCGTGCCCGCGACCGTCGAACTCGCCTTCCTCTCCTCGCTGTTCGCGCTGGTTTTCGGAATCGCACTCGGCGTCTACACGGCGATCAACCGCCGCGGCATTCTCGCCAATGCGGTGATGTCGCTGTCGCTCGTCGGTGTCAGTCTGCCGACCTTCCTGATCGGCATCGGGCTGATTTATCTGTTTGCCGTCGAATTGCGCTGGCTGCCCTCGTTCGGGCGCGGCGACGTCCTCAAGTTGGGCTGGTGGTCGACCGGCCTTCTCACCGAGACGGGGCGCAAGTCGCTGATCATGCCGGTACTGACCCTCGGCTTCTTCCAGCTCACGTTGATCATGCGGCTGGTGCGCGCCGAAATGCTGGAGGCGATGCGCACCGACTATGTCAAATTCGCCCGTGCGCGCGGCATTCCGGAGCGCTCGATCTCGTTCCGCCACGCGCTGCGCAACACCATGATCCCGGTGATCACCATCGCGGGCCTGCAGTTCGGCTCGGTCATTGCCTTCGCGATCGTCACCGAAACCGTGTTCCAGTGGCCCGGCCTCGGCGCGCTATTCGTGCAGGCGGTGCAGTTCGTCGATATTCCGGTGATGGCGGCCTATCTGATGTTCGTTGCGCTGGTGTTCGTCGTCGTCAACCTCGCCGTCGATCTCCTCTATTTCGCCGTCGATCCCCGCCTGCGCGGCACGACCGCGGCGGCGAAGTGATGCGCGCGCCCTCGCCTCCCCGGCTCACATTCCGCACGCGGCTCTGGCGCGCGTGGGACAGCGACGTCGCCTGGAGCTTCCGCCATTCGCCGGTTGCGATTCTCGCGGCCGCGATGGCGTTGACCCTGTTGTTGAGCGCGGTTCTCGCGCCGCTGATCGCACCGCAGAATGCGTTCGATGCCGCAAGCCTGAACCTGATGGAAGGCTTCACCAGGCCGGGCGAGCCGAGCGCGGTCACCGGCCGCGTGTTCGTGCTCGGCACCGACGATCAGGGCCGCGACATGCTCTCGGCTATCCTCTATGGCTCGCGTGTATCGCTGCTGGTCGGATTTGCCTCAGTCGTATTCTCGATCGCGATCGGCGTTTCGCTCGGCCTGATGGCCGGGTATCTCGGCGGCCGCACCGATGCATTCATCATGCGGATCGCCGATATCCAGCTTTCGTTTCCGGCGATCCTGATCGCGCTCCTGGTGTTCGGCATCGCGCGCGGGCTGATCGCGCCGCAGTACCATGAGCAGGCCGCGGTCGTCGTGCTGATCATCGCGATCGGCCTGTCGAACTGGGCCTCCTACGCGCGGACGGTGCGCGGCTCCACGCTGGTCGAGAAGAACAAGGACTATGTGATGTCCGCGCGGGTGATGGGGCGCTCGCCGTTCGCCATCATGGGCCAGCATGTTCTGCCTAATGTCACCGGCCCGGTGCTGGTGATCGCCACCATCAATCTGGCGCTGGCGATCATCGCCGAATCCACCCTCTCGTTCCTCGGGGTCGGGGTCCCTCCGACACAGCCTTCCCTCGGGACGCTCATTCGGGTCGGACAACAGTTCCTTTTTTCCGGCGAATGGTGGATTTTGCTCTATCCTGCGCTCGACCTTGTCCTGCTCGCGTTGTCGATCAATCTGCTCGGCGACTGGCTGCGCGACGCCTTGAATCCAAAGCTCAGATGACCGCCCCCGTCCTCTCCGTCCGCAATCTCAAAGTCGAGTTTCCGACCCGGCGCGGCATTCTCACCGCGATCGACGACATATCGTTCGACATCGGCCCCGGCGAGGTGCTCGGTGTGGTCGGCGAATCCGGCGCCGGCAAATCGATCACCGGCACCGCAGTGATCGGCCTGATCGAACCGCCCGGCCGGATCGCCGGCGGCGAAGTGCTGCTGCGCGGCTCGCGCATCGACAATCTGCCGCAAGAACAGATGCGCAAGATCCGCGGCAAACGGATCGGCATGGTGTTTCAGGACCCGCTCACCAGTCTCAACCCGCTCTACCGCATCGGCGAACACCTCATCGAAACCATCAGGACGCATTCGACGCTGTCGGAATCCGCGGCGCGAAAAAAGGCACTCTCTTTGCTTGAAGAAGTCGGCATCCCCGCCCCCGACACGCGGATCGACAACTATCCGCACCAGTTTTCCGGCGGGATGCGCCAGCGCGTCGTTCTGGCGCTTGCACTGGCCGCCGAGCCCGAACTGGTGATCGCCGACGAGCCCACAACCGCGCTCGATGTCTCGGTGCAGGCGCAGATCATCGCGCTGTTGAAGCGGCTGTGTGCGCAGCATGGCGCCGCCGTCATGCTGATCACCCACGATATGGGCGTGATCGCCGAGACCGCCGATCGCGTCGCCGTGATGTATGCGGGGCGCATCGCCGAGATCGGTCCGGTGCGCGACGTCATCAAGTCGCCGCTGCATCCCTACACCAAGGGCCTGATGGGCTCGATCCCCTCGCTCACCGGCGAAAGCGACCGGCTGGTGCAAATTCCCGGCTCGATGCCGCGGCTGACCGCGATCCCGTCCGGTTGCCGCTTCCATCCGCGCTGCCCGCGCGCCTTCGTGCCGTGCCCGACGTTCCGCCCCGAGTTGCAGCCGGAGGCGAAGTCGGAGGTGGCGTGCTGGCTCTACCATCCGTTCCCGGTTCAGGCGGAGGCGGTATGACCGCGGTCCTCGACGCCCCCGCTCCGGCCGAGACGAAAAACGCGCTGGTCGAGGTGCGCAACCTCGGCCGCATCTTCGATGTGTCGAAGCCTTGGCTCAACCGCGTCACAGAACGCCTGCCGCGCCGGCTGCTCACCGCCGCTGCGGAGGTGACCTTCTCGATCGACAAGCGCGAGACCTTCGCGCTGGTCGGCGAATCCGGGTCGGGAAAATCCACCGTCGCCAAGATGGTGGTCGGGCTGATCGCGCCCACGACCGGCGAAGTCATCATCGACGGCGTGTCGATGAGCAATCCCAAGCACGATGCGGACCGGCGCCGCCTGCGCCGCCGCATCCAGATGGTGTTCCAGGACCCTTACGCGAGCCTCAATCCGCGCTGGCGCGCGCTCGATATCGTGGCCGAGCCGATCCGCGCCTTCGGCATTGCGCAGAGCGACGCCGAGACCGCGAAACAGGTCGGCGACCTGTTGAAGCTCGTCGGGCTCGATCCGGCCGACGGCGCAAAGTACCCGCACGAGTTTTCCGGCGGCCAGCGTCAGCGCATCGCGATCGCGCGCGCGCTTGCCTGCAACCCGGAATTCATCGTGTGCGACGAGCCGACGTCGGCGCTCGATGTCTCGGTGCAGGCGCAGATCCTCAATCTGATGCGCGACCTGCAGGATCGCCTCGGCCTCACCTACCTGTTCATCAGTCACAATCTCGCGGTGGTGCGCCACATGGCGAACCGCATCGGCGTGATGTATTTGGGCCGCTTGGTCGAGGTCGCACCCGCGCGCGAGATGTTCCGTGCGCCGAAGCATCCCTATACGCGCATGCTGCTCGACGCGGTGCCCGACCTCGATCTCACCGGGCGCAAGCGCAAGCCGGTCGAGGGTGAGGTGCCGAACCCGATCGATCCGCCGCCCGGCTGTCCGTTCCATCCGCGCTGTCCGTTCGCGAATGCGCGCTGCCGGGTCGAGCTGCCGCTCCCGATCAAGGCCGGCGCCGCGACGGTGCGCTGTCACGCGGTCGAGGAAGGGCGAATCTAGCCCGCTGGCCTGCCAATGGACGTTCTGTTCGGTTTCATCCTCGCCGCATTTGCGCTCGCCGGCAGTCCGGGTCCTGCGACCTTGAGCCTTGCCGCGACCGGCGCGGCGTTCGGGGCGCGGCGCGGCCTTCCCTACATGCTCGGGATCGACATCGGCATGGTCGGTGTGATGGGCATCACGGCAAGCGGCGTCGTCAGCCTGCTGCTGGCGGTTCCGGGCGCCACCCCGATCGTCTCGGTGCTGGCGGGCGCGTATTTCCTCTACCTCGCCTGGCGCATCGCCACCGCGCCGCCGCTCTCGGAGGCGACCGCTCAGCAAAGCCCGCCCTCGTTCGCGGCCGGCTTGCTGCTGTCGCTGATCAACCCCAAGGGCTATGCGGCGATGGCGGCGCTGTTCTCCGGGTTCGTGCTGGTGCGCGAGCGCATCATGCTCGATGTCGCGGTGAAGCTGATCGTGCTGGCCGCGATCATAACAACGGTCAATCTCGCGTGGCTCACCGCCGGCGCCGGGCTGACGCGCTTCTTCCGCGAGCCGCGGACGAACCGCATCGTCAACGTGATTTTCGCGATCCTGCTGATCGCGTCCGTCGCTGTGGCGCTGCTGTTCTGACCGCTTGACCCTGTTCCGGGCGCCCCCTACACACCCCCGGTGAGAGCGCGTAGCTCAGTCGGTAGAGCATTTGACTTTTAATCAAAGGGTCCCGGGTTCGAATCCCGGCGCGCTCACCATCGATTACCGCGGATAATCGCCGATCTTCGCCGCGCGGCGTTGCACGGTGAACACCTGCTGCCGGGCGCAGTGCTGGCACTTGTAGGTCTTCAGCTCGAGTTCGGTTCGCATGGGATGCGGCTCGAGGCTGGCAAGATTCATCGGCCCGCCGCAGTCGCATACCGGCAGCAGGAACGGGTCGCGCAACGAGGCCTTGGGACTTGCAGGCGATGGCATTGCATCGTCCTCCGCTTTCGCGAATCGGCTCCCGGCACCAGCATCCTATGCCAAACGTTTGATGTCACTTGGATTTTCCCGCACGGTTGAATTGACCCAGAGGCATGGCGCGCTCCGGGCGTCCTGCGGAGCGCTCATGGCGAGGCTTTGTGCGGCCCCTTGCGGTTCGCTGCCCGACTTGTCCCCAGCCATGCCCGAATTTGTGGCGAATGGGCCACAGGTGCGGCGGAATCTGGTTCCCCGGCGGCGTATACGTTTGAACCGTTAACCATGCGCCGCTAGCTTGCGAATCCGTACCGCGCTGCGTGCTCTGGCGCACCTTCAAAACAAGTTCTGCCACTGGATGGGACGGCGCGCCCCTCAGACGCGCGAAGACTCCAGCGATTGGGGGGAGTTATGAAGAAAAGTCTTATCGCTCTGGCAACAGCAGTTGCAACGCTTGGCCTCGTGGCGCAGGCGAGCACCGCAAACGCCTTCCTGCTCAAGGACCGCAGCCCGAACGTGCAGGCGGGACAAATCATCGCCGGCCTCGGCATGACCGCTGCGTACTATTCGGCGATCTGCAACAACAACTTCAGCCACTGCGCCCGCTTCACCAGCCATCGCGCCCTGAAATACTATGGCCTCACCACGGTCGGCTGCTTCGCGCTGAGCCCGATCATCGGCGGCCTGCTGGTCAGCATGAACGAAAAGCGCGAGCTCAAGTCGAGCGAAGTGTTCATGATGACCGCCGACTGCGTCCTCCCGATCATCGGTGGCTGGATCGCGAAGGCGGCGTTCGATGCCAACCCGCATTGGGATGCCGGCACCGGCCGTCCGCGCCGCTAACGGCCACTCACAAAGTTTCGGCAAGACCGCCGGGCCAGCGCCCGGCGGTTTTCGTTTGTGCGCGCGTGAGGCGGCTTTCATGCTGCGTCGCACCGGACCGGCATTGGAGATTTTCTCTTTGTTTGAATGATTTGTTTGAATGAAAAGCCGCGCGCCGGCGCCTTCACGAAAGTTTCATTCGAACGCCACGCTCGCGCCGCATACCCTTGGTCATGTGAGGACGTCGGAGGGGAAGAAGAAGCCGCGCACGGAGACTTCGCCATGACACTGCAAAACGCGATCTGCAAGGCGTCTCCCAGCGGCCGGCGTGTCGGGCTGCCGTGCTGCCCGCAATGCGCCGACACGCTGCTCGCTCCATTGCTGGCCGAGCACGTCAGTGCAAGTCTCGTGCACAATCATTGGGTCTGCGAGTCGTGCGGCCATGCTTTCCGCAAATCGCACGAATTCGAGGCGTTCGAGGACGCGACGGCTTAAAGCGCGGCGCTAGAGCCAGCCGGCCCGCCTGAAACGGTAGAACATATAACCGCACAGCCCGATCATGAACGCCATCACGGTCGGGTAGCCGTAGGGCAGTTCGAGCTCCGGCATCCATTTGAAGTTCATGCCGTAGATCGACGCAATCGCCAGCGGGATCGACAGAATGGCGGCCCAGCCGGTCAGCGTCTTGGTGACCTGGTTCTGCGCCAGTGAAACAAGCAGCAGGTTCGCCTCCAGCGCGGAGTTGAGCAGGTCGCGCAGATTGTCGATGCCTTCCACGACCCGGATCACATGGTCCTGGATATCCCGGAAGTAGTCGTTCATCGCGTGATCGATCAGCGGCACATCGAACCGCATCACCCGATTGCAGACTTCCTGCAGCGGCTGCACGGCACGGCGCAGCAGCAGCAGTTCGTGGCGCAGTTCGTAGATGCGCTCGACGTCGGTCGGATCGCTGCGATGCGCAAACACCTCT
>JAXDOA010000403.1:0-4257 GCA_034669125.1 Hyphomicrobiales bacterium | reverse complement strand
ACCGTGGCGGCAATGAACGTCGTGATGTTGGAGTCGAGAATGGTCGAGAGCGCGCGCGTGAAGCCCGCATCGATCGCCGCGATCGCGGTGCGCCCGCTGCGCACTTCTTCGCGGATGCGCTCATAGATCAGCACGTTGGAATCGACCGCGATGCCGATGGTGAGCACGATGCCGATGATACCGGGCAACGTCAGTGTTGCGTTGAGCAGCGACAGCACGCCGAAAATCATCGCGACATTGATCGCGACCGCGATGTTCGCGATCAGCCCGAACTTCCCATAGATCAGCAACATCGAGAGCACGACCAGCACCGCGCCGAGATAGGCCGCGCGCGTTCCGTTGGTGATCGAGTCCTGCCCAAGGCCGGCGCCGACCACACGTTGCTCAATTGGGGTGAGTTTCGCAGGCAGCGCGCCGGCGCGCAGCAGCACCGCGAGATCGTTCGCCTGCTGCACCGTGAAGCTGCCGGAGATCTGGCCAGAGCCGCCGAGGATCGGCTCCCGGATGACCGGCGCGGAGATCACCTTGTCGTCCAGAACGATGGCGAAGGGGCGGCCGACGTTCTCCTGCGTCACCTGCGCGAAGCGGCGCGCGCCGTTGGTGTTGAACTTGAATGTGACGATCGGTTCGCTGGTGCGCTGGTCAAATCCCGGCTGGGCGTCGGTGAGGTCCTCTCCGGCGACGAGAACGCGCTTCTCGATGAGGTACTTCTGTCCACCTTCGGTCCCGTCGAGAATCTCCGATTCCGGCGGCGTGCGGCCTTGGAGCGCCTGCTCCACGCTCATAGACTGATCGACCATACGGAACGTGAGCTTCGCAGTGGTTTTCACAAGCGCGATGATTCGCTCCGGATCGTCGACGCCCGGCACCTGCACCAGAATGCGGTCGAGGCCCTGGCGCTGGATAAGCGGCTCGACCGTACCGGTCGCGTTCAGGCGCCGTTCCAGGATTTGCGTGGCCTGCTCGACTACTTGGCGCACACGCTCGGTGATCGCGGGCTGCGTGATGGTGAGTTGGACGACACGGTTGCCCGGCTCCGCGATGTCGACCGAGCGCTGGCCGGTCGCGCTGAGCAAGCCACCGAGCGGCTGGGACAGTTCGCGCAGTTTGGTGAGCGCTGCGTTGAAATCGCTTTCCTCCCGGATGCGCACCTCAACGGTCAGATCGCGCGCCACCAGGCCGGTGTAGCCGACGCGCGCGTCCCGTAGCACGCGGCGGACATCGTCGCGCAACACCTCGACCTTCTGCTTGCGCACGTCGGCAAGATCGACCTCCAGCAGGATATGCGAGCCGCCCTGCAAATCGAGCCCGAGCACCATGTGGCGCTGCGCCCACGCCGGCCATGACTTGATGGTCTTTTCGGGAAAGAAGTTCGGGACGGCGAACAGGCAGACGATAAACGCCGTCAGCAGCGTCCCGAGCGCCTTCCACCGTGAGAAATAGAGCATCCTGGCCGTCCGTGCCGATCCGCGATCAGTTCTTGGTGTCGTCGTCCTTGACCGGCTCGCCCTTGGCGCGCACGTCGGTCACCATCTGCCGCATCTGCCGCACCCGCACACCGTCGGCCACCTCGACCTCGATCTGGTCGTCGTCGATCACCTTGGTCACGCGGCCGACCAGCCCGCCGGAGGTAACCACGGTGTCGCCCTTGCGCACGTTCTTGACCATTTCGGCGTGCTGCTTCACCCGCTTCTGCTGCGGCCGCAAGATCAGGAAGTACATGATCACGAAAATGAGGACGAACGGCAGCAGCGACGTCAGCATGTCGGTGTTGCCCCCGAACGGGGACTGGGCGTAGGCCGGCGTAATCAGCATAAGATCCTCTAATCCTGTGACGGGGGGTGGCGATGGCCCCGGTTGGGTCCAAGTATCGGGCCAGCCGTCAAAATCCGCGCGGACTATAGCGACGGGCGCCCCAATTGCAACGCCGCGGGAAAAGCGCCGCAGAAGCGCCGTCAGGGCCGATTCGCGCCCCGCCTTGCAGTGCCGAAGCCCGTTGCGCTAAGGCTCCCGCCACCGATCTAGGACCTCGTTTATGGACGCCAAGACCCCTGCGGCAGACGACCTCACCGATACGCTGCGGCGCATCGCCGAAGCGCTCGAGCGGTTGAGCCCGCGCGTCCCCGCAGCGGCGGACCTTGCAGCGGCGGATGCGTTCGTCTGGCATCCGGACGGCCGCCGGCTGGTTCCCGTCCCCAAGGTCAACCGCGTCGACATGGGGCTCTTGCGCGGCATCGACCGCGTGCGCGACATGCTGATGGAGAATACCGAGCGCTTCGCCAAGGGCCTGCCGGCCAACAACGCGCTGTTGTGGGGCGCGCGCGGCATGGGCAAATCGTCGCTGGTCAAGGCCTCGCATGCGGCGATCAATGCGGCGAGCGGCGCAAAGCCGGGCGCGGGCGTTCTCAAGCTGATCGAAATCCACCGCGAGGACATCGAGAGCCTGCCCGACCTGATGACGCTGCTGCGCGGCCTGCCGCAGCGCGTGATCATCTTTTGCGACGACCTGTCGTTCGATCAGGACGACACGACCTACAAATCGCTCAAGGCCGTGCTCGAGGGCGGCATCGAGGGGCGCCCGGACAACGTGATCTTCTATGCCACCTCGAACCGCCGCCACCTAATGCCGCGCGAGATGATGGAGAACGAGCGCTCGACCGCGATCAATCCGGGCGAAGCGGTCGAAGAGAAAGTCTCGCTGTCGGATCGTTTCGGACTCTGGCTCGGCTTCCACCGCTGCAGCCAGGATGAATTCCTCGACATGGTGCAGGGCTACGTGAAGCACTACCGCATCCCGGCCGATGCCGAGACCCTGCGCGCCGAGGCACTGGAATGGGCGACCACGCGCGGCTCGCGCTCGGGGCGCGTCGCCTGGCAATACGTCCAAGACCTCGCGGGGCGGCTCGGTGTCCCCATCGAGGAACCGGCCGCCCCGCGCTGATCAGGCCTTGGAGGTCAATCTAAGGTCCGATCGAGATCACCCTCCGGTCAGATACTGCGTCGGATCGACCGGGGTTGCGCCCTTGCGGACTTCGAAGTGGAGCTGCGGGCTGGTGACGTTGCCGGTCGAACCCGCCTTGCCGATCACCTGACCGCGCTTGATGGTCTCGCCCTTCTTCACGCTCAGTTCGCTGGCGTGCGCATAGGCGGTGACGAAGCCGTTCGAGTGGCGCACCAGCACGAGGTTGCCGTAGCCCTTCAGCTCGCTGCCCGCGTAGGCAACGACGCCGTCCTCGGCGGCCTTGATCGGGGTCCCTTCCGGCACCGCGACATTGATGCCGTCGTTCTGCCCGCCGGTGGTCTTCGGGCCGAAGCCCTGGATCACCTTGCCGCGCACCGGCCAGCGCAGGCTGACCGAGGAATTTGTGGTGCCGGTCGGCCCTGTCTCGGGCAGCGGATCGGCGGCCGGCGCGACGATGTTGGCGCTCGGCGGCGCGTCGGCCTTGGCGATCTTGGAACTTTGCGGCTTCGCGACGGGCGCCGTCTCGGGCTTGGCGGCGATTTGCGGCGCGAGCTTGGCTGCAATCTGCGGCGCCGCCTGCGCCGTCTTGGGCTGTGCGGCGGGAGCCGGCGCCGCAAGGCGCGGGGCGGCCGACGTCTGGCCCGGAATGACGATGCGGTCGCCGACCTTCACGCGATGATCGAGGCCGACGTTGTTCGCCCTGGCGATCGCCATCGGGGTCAGCCGGTACTGCCGCGCGAGCGAATAGATCGTATCGCCGGGCTTTACGATGTGGCCGCCATTGCCGGCGGGCGCGGGCATCGGGCCTGCAACGCGCGTCGTGGGCGGCGACATCTGCGGCGTGGCCGCCGTCGGCTGCTGCACGCGCGGGATCACCAGCCGCTGGCCGGGTTGAAGCTGCGCCGCATGCGTCATGTTGTTCGCCTGCATGATCGCATGCGGGGGCACGCCATGACGGCGGGAGATCGTGTCGATGGTTTCGCCCTGCGCCACGACGATGGCGGTGCCGCCGTCCCAGCTCCAGTTCTGCTGCTGCTGCTTCTGATGGGTGGAGACCGAGCCGGTGACGTCCTGGCGCGCCGGCGGCTGATAGGTGCCGATGCCGCCGCCGCCACCGTAAGAGGGCGGCGGAAGTGCGGAACTCTCGACCTTGCTGGTCGGCGCCGGCTGCGGGCGCACCGAGCCGGTGACTTCGGGCGATGCCTGCGGCCTGGAGGCGAACGGCGTTTCGGTGAAGCGGTCGCTGCTGCAACCCGCCATGCCGGCGGAGATGACGGCAAGCAGCGCAAGGCGCG
>JAXDOA010000402.1:0-4229 GCA_034669125.1 Hyphomicrobiales bacterium | reverse complement strand
TGAAGTGATCGATGAGGCCGTGATGCGTGAGCACGAGCCGCACGCCGCGCTGCGATTTGCCGGTCGCGATGCCGAGCACCACATCGTCGCGCCGCGCGAGCGCACCGATCGCGTCGGCCGCGCCGGGATAGAGCGGCTCCACGGGCGAGCCGGGCGTGCGCATGGCATGGAAGGCAAGCCTGTAGTGCTCGGCGAGGCTTGCAACCGGAAATCGTGAATCGCCCTTCCCCAGCGCCGTGAAGGCCTCGGTCAGCGACAATCCGATCACCGAGAGCAGCGTTTCGCGCTCGGGCAGCGCGAGGCCGTGAGTTCCGTAGGCCTCCGTCATGGCCGTCAGGATCATGTGCTGGCTGTCGACGAGGGTGCCGTCGCAATCAAATATCACTAATTTCAAAGACTTAGCCCTTATCCTTCGCTTTATTGGAGCCACAGTTCCGGCTACAATCGGCACCGTGCGGCGCGGCAACTATGCGCGGAAATCCCGATGGCTGTGACCATCGTATCGGTGGCTTTCTCAGGCTTGCTCCACTAGAACATTCGGGCGGAATCGGCGCCCACAAGCCGGTCCATGGGGACGAACCACCGACCGACGACGCGCACTCTCGAGTGCTATCTAGGCATCAAGCGCGCGAGTACGAGAGGGAAATGAAACTCACCGATATCGCGGCACCCGACTATTTCCATAAGGTCGTGGACTGCCAATGGGCGTGCCCCGCGCACACACCCGTACCCGAATACATCCGATTGATCTCGGCGGGCCGTTACGGCGACGCCTACATGGTCAACTGGAAGTCCAATGTGTTTCCCGGAATTCTGGGGCGCACCTGCGACCGCCCGTGCGAGCCGGCCTGCCGGCGCGGCCGTGTCGAGAAGGAGCCGGTTGCGATCTGCCGGCTGAAGCGCGTCGCCGCCGACTACAAGGAAGACATCACGGCGCGGCTGCCGAAGGCTGTCGAAAAATCCAAGCGTAACGGCAAGCGCATCGCACTGGTCGGCGCCGGGCCCGCCTCGCTCACGGTTGCGCGCGATCTCGCGCCGATGGGCTACGAATGCGTGGTGTTCGACGGTGACTTCCGCTCCGGCGGCATGATGCGCTCGCAGATTCCAAAATTCCGCCTGCCCGACAAGGTGATCGACGAGGAGTGCAACTACATCCTCGATCTCGGCGTGGAATTCCGCGGCGGACGCCCGGTCGAGAGCTTGAAGAAGCTGCTCGCCGAAGGCTGGGATGCGATCTTTGTCGGCTCCGGCGCGCCGCGCGGGCGCGAGCTCGATATTCCGGGCCGCGAGGAAGCGAAAAAGAATATCCACATCGGCATCGACTGGCTGTCCTCGGTATCGTTCGGCCACGTCACTTCGATCGGCAAGCGCGTGATCGTGCTTGGCGGCGGCAACACCGCGATGGACTGCTGCCGCTCCTCGCGCCGCCTCGGCGGCGAGGACGTCAAGGTGATCGTGCGCTCCGGCTTCGAGGAGATGAAGGCGAGCCCTTGGGAAAAAGAAGACGCGATGCACGAGGGCATCCCGATCCACAATTTCCTCGTGCCCAAGGAGTTCACGCACAAGGACGGCAAGCTCACCGGCGTCACCTTCGAGAAAGTGAAGGCCGAGTTCGACGACAAGGGCCGCCGCAAGCTGGTGAATGCCGGCGAGCCGGACCAGCATTTCGAATGCGACGACGTGCTGATCGCGGTCGGGCAGGAGAATTCCTTCCCGTGGATCGAGCGCGACATCGGCCTCGAGTTCGACAAGTGGGACATGCCGAAGGTCGATCCCAAAACCTTCGCGTCGACCAATCCGAAAGTGTTCTTCGGCGGCGATGCGGCGTTCGGCCCGAAGAACATCATCTGGGCGGTGGCACACGGCCACGAAGGGGCCGTCTCGATCGACAAGTTTTTGAACGGCGAGGACGTGCATCACCGTCCCCTGCCCGCCGTGGAAGTCGTGTCCCAGAAGATGGGCATCCACGAGTGGTCGTATGACAACGACATCGCGAACGATAAGCGCTACCGCGTGCCGACGCGCGACAATGTCATTGCGCTCAAGGACATCCGCACCGAGGTCGAGCTCGGCTATGACGACAAGCTCGCCTTCCAGGAGGCGCAGCGCTGCCTGAACTGCGACGTGCAGACCGTGTTCACCGGCCAGCTTTGCATCGAGTGCGACGCCTGCGTCGACATCTGTCCGATGGACTGCATCACCTTCACGGCCAACGGCGAGGAAGCCGACCTGCGCACGCGCCTCAAGGCGCCGGCGATGAACCTCACCCAGGATCTCTACGTCGCCGACAATCTCAAGACCGGCCGCGTGATGGTGAAGGACGAAGACGTGTGCCTGCACTGCGGACTGTGCGCCGAGCGCTGCCCGACCGGCGCGTGGGACATGCAGAAATACCTGATCGAAATGACGCAAGCGGAATCAGCATGCCGATCGAGAGCGTAAACGACTTCGTCGTCCGGTTTGCCAACGTCAACGGTTCGGGCTCGGCCAGCGCCAACGAGCTGTTCGCGCGCTCCGTGATGCGCATGGGCGTGCCTGTTAGCCCACGCAACATCTTCCCGTCGAACATTCAAGGCCTGCCCACCTGGTACGAGGTGCGGGTGACCGAAGCCGGTCACCTGGGCGCGCGCGGCGGCGTCGACCTGATGGTCGCGATGAACCCGCAGACCTTCGACAAGGACGTCGCCTCGATCGAGAAGGGCGGCTACCTGTTCTACGATTCGACCAAGCCCCTGCCCGCTTCGCGCTTCCGCGACGACATCACGGTGATCGGGGTGCCGCTCACCGCGATCTGCAATCGCGAATACATCGATCCGCGCCAGCGTCAGCTGTTCAAGAACATCATCTATGTGGGCGCGCTCGCGGCGCTGCTCGACATGGATATCGGGGTCATCGAGAAGCTGATCGCCGAGCAGTTCCGCACCAAGGACACGCTGATCGAGCCGAACGTGCACGCGCTGCATCTCGGGCGCGACTACGCCATGATGAATCTCGCATGTCCGATCGGCATCCGGATGAAGAAGACGAACGCGATCGGCGATCGCATTCTGATCGAGGGCAACAGTGCGGTCGCGCTCGGCGCCGTCTATGGCGGCGCGACAGTATGCGCCTGGTATCCGATCACGCCGTCATCGTCCGTCGCCGAAGCGTTCCAGCGCCATTGCTCGCGCTACCGCTCCGACGGCAACAAGAAGAACCGCTATGCCATCATCCAGGCCGAGGACGAGCTTGCCTCCATCGGCATGGTGATCGGCGCCGGCTGGAACGGCTCGCGCGCCTTCACGGCGACCTCCGGCCCCGGCATTTCGCTGATGCAGGAGTTCCTCGGCCTCGCCTACTTCGCCGAGATCCCGGCGGTGATCGTCGACGTGCAGCGCGCCGGCCCCTCGACCGGCATGCCGACGCGCACGCAGCAATGCGACCTCCTGAGCTGCGCCTACGCCTCGCACGGCGACACCAAACACGTGCTGCTGTTCCCCGAGGATCCAGCCGAGGCCTTCGAGATGACCGCGCAAGCGTTTGACTTGGCGGACCGTCTGCAGACGCCGATCTTCGTCATGACCGATCTCGATATCGGCATGAACCACCGGCTCTGCCGCCCGCTGAAGTGGGACGACACGCGCACGTTCGACCGCGGCAAGATCATGACGGCGGCGGCGCTGGAAGCCGGACGCGATTTCGGCCGCTATCTCGATGTTGACAACGACGGCATTCCGTATCGCACCCTGCCCGGCACGCACCCGACCAAGGGCGCGTTCTTCACCCGCGGCACCTCGCGCGACCGTTACGCGAAGTACACCGAGGAAGGCGGGCCCTACGCCGACAACATGCAGCGCCTCTTGCGCAAGTTTGAGACCGCCAAGGGCCTGGTGCCGCGCCCGGTGCGCCGCGACGCCGGCAAGCCGACCAAATACGGCGCGAGCTATTACGGCTCGACCTCGCCCGCCATGGACGAGGCAATCCACATGATCGCGGCGCGCGGCATGCCGCTCGACATGCTGCGCGTGCGCGGCTTCCCGTTCCACCAGGATGTGAACGACTTCATCGCCGACCACGATTTCGTGTTCGTGGTCGAGCAGAACCGCGACAGCCAGTTGCGCACGCTGGTCACCACCGAGTGCAACATCGATCCGATGCGCCTGGTGCCGATCCTGCATTTCGACGGGACACCGATCACGGCGCGCTTCATCGCGAACGCGATCGGCGATCACCTCGATGCGCTGAAGGTC
>JAXDOA010000401.1:0-6797 GCA_034669125.1 Hyphomicrobiales bacterium | reverse complement strand
CGCGTCGAACCGCAGGATGGTGGTGAACAGCCGCCAGTCGGCTTCCGTGATGCGGCGGCCCGCCAGATACCGCTGGCGTGACAGTTTCTCTTCGAGCCAGTCCAGCGTGGCGAACAAATCGAGGAAGGCTTCCTCGTAGGCCTCCTGCGTGCTGGCAAACCCCGAGCGATAGACGCCGTTGTTGACGCTCTCGAACACGCGCTTGTTGATGGCGTCGATCTCGCCGCGCAGCTCGGCCGGATAATAGTCGGTGCGCTCGTTGGTAAACGCATCGAACGCCGTATTGAACATGCGGATGATTTCCGGCGACTCGTTGTTGACGATCGTGCGCTTCTCCTTGTCCCACAGGATCGGCACCGAGACGCGGCCGGTGTAGGCGGGATCGGCCAGCGTGTAGATCTCGTGCAGGTGTTTCTTGCCGTTGACCGCATCGAGGTCGGCGTCGGGGCCGAACTGCCAGCCTTCGTCTCCCATCACCGGCTCGACCTCGCTCATCGAGATCACGTCTTCGAGGCCCTTCAGCTTGCGAAAGACGACCGTGCGGTGCGCCCACGGGCAGGCGAGCGACACATAGAGATGATAGCGCCCGCGCGCCGCCGCAAAGCCGCCGGTCCCGCTCGGGCCGGCGCTGCCGTCCGGTGTCACCCAGTTGCGGAATTTCGGCTCGGTGCGCTTGAAGCGCCCGCCGGTCGCCTTGGTGTTGTGAAACCGGGTGTGCCAGACACCGTCGATCATTTCGCCGTGGGCCATGAAGTTTCCTTATCCCTCAGGGTGAGGGCTAGCATGGACCTCTCAGCCCCCAAATGCTAATTCGCGGCTCACCTCATGACCGACCTTTCCGTCACCATCCTGACCGAAAAGCCCGACGACGCCGCGGCGATCGAACGGCTGCACGAGCGCACGTTCGGCCCCGGCCGCTATGCGCGCACCGCCTATCGTATCCGCGAGCAGCTCGGCCACCGGCTCGACCTCTCCTACACGGCGCGCATCGGCACGCTGATGGTCGGTTCAGTGCGCCTCACGCCGGTGCGCATCGGCGAGACGCCGGCGCTGCTGCTTGGGCCGCTCACCATCGAGCCGCCGTTCCGCGACCGCGGCATCGGCAAGGCCATGATGGAGCGTGCGCTGAAGGACGCGAAAGCGCAGGGCTACAAACTCGTCGTGCTGGTCGGCGATGAGCCGTATTACGCGCGCGTCGGCTTCAAGCGCGTGCCGAAGGGCGCGATCACCATGATGGGTCCGGTCGATCCCGCGCGGATGCTGGCGGCGGAACTGGTCGAGGGCGCGCTCGCAGGCGTGAGTGGCGTCGTTCGGCCGGATTGGGATTCAAAGGAAAGCAAATGAACGGCGCGGAAAGTCTGGTGCGGACGCTGGTTGGCGGCGGCGTCGATGTCTGCTTCTCCAATCCCGGTACATCGGAGATGCATTTCGTAGCAGCCCTCGACCGCGTCGACGGCATGCGCTGCGTGCTGGCGCTGTTCGAGGGCGTGGCGACGGGCGCGGCCGACGGCTATGCGCGCATGAAGGAGACGCCAGCCGCGACCTTGCTGCATCTCGGCCCCGGCCTCGCCAACGGGCTCGCCAACCTGCACAACGCCATGAAGGCTTCGACGCCGGTGGTCAACATCGTCGGCGATCACGCCACCTATCACCGCGACTACGACTCGCCGCTCACCTCCGACATCGAGACTGCCGCGAAGCCGTTCTCCGGCTGGGTGAAGACCTCACCGAGCGCGAAGACCGTCGCCGAGGACGGAGCAGCCGCCATTGCGGCTGCCATGAAACCACCCGGCCAGGTCGCGACCCTGATCCTTCCCGGCGACACCGCGTGGGATGAAGGGAGCGGCCCGGCGAAGGTTCCGGCAATCCCGGAGCGCGCCAAGGTGAGCGAGGACGCCGTCAGGGAATCCGCGCGCGTACTGCGCTCCGGCGAGCCCGCCATGCTTCTGCTCACGGGTCTCGCGTTGCGCGAAAAAGGACTTGAGCTTGCGGGACGCATCGCCGCCAAGACCGGATGCCGGCTGCTGGCGCAGACCTTCAACCGCCGCATGGAGCGTGGCGCTGGGCGCGTCTCCATCGATCGCATTCCCTATCCGGTCGATCAGGCGCTCAAAACGCTCGAAGGTTTGAAGCACATCGTGCTGGTCGGCAGCCGCATTCCGGTGGCGTTCTTCGCCTATCCGGACAAGCCGAGCCTGATGGCACCGAAGGATACGCAGTTCACCACGCTGTCGACGCTGGAAGAGGATTCGGTGCACGCGCTCGAATGGCTCGCCGACGAGCTCGGCGCGAGCGCGCAGCCGATCGAGCCAGCGAAATACGGCCCGATGGAGTTTGCCACGGGGAGCAAAATCGACTCGCTGACCTTGGCGCAGTCGATCGGCCGCCTGATCCCGGAGAACGGCATCGTGGTGGACGAGGGCGTCTCGACCGGGCGCGGCTTTTTCCCTTCGACGCGCAACGCGCATCCGCACACCTGGCTGCAGAACATGGGCGGCTCGATCGGCCTCGGCATGCCGATGGCGACCGGCGCGGCGGTCGCGTGCCCGGAGCGCAAAGTGCTGAGCATCCAGGCCGACGGGTCGGCGATGTACACTATCCAGTCGCTGTGGACGCAGGCGCGCGAGAACCTCGACATCACGACGGTCCTCCTGAACAACAAGTCCTACGCGATCCTGCGCATGGAGCTTGCCAACGTCGGCGCGCAGAATGTCGGGCGCAAGGCGCTCGACATGCTCGACCTCTCGCGTCCCGACCTCGATTTCGTCGCCCTTGCGCGCGGCATGGGCGTGCCGGGCGAGCGCGTCGACACGATGGACGATTTCAACACCGCGGTCGCGCGCGGGCTCGCGCACAAGGGTCCGTATCTGGTCGAGGTGATGCTTGCCTGAATCGGCCGCGCCCGCGACCGGCGGCGCCTCGCAGCAGCTCAAATCGATCCAGCTGCTGCGCGCGGTCGCGGCGCTCGGCGTGCTGACGCTGCATGCGGCGACCGAGAAGGTCGCGTATCTCGGCGGCGAGCCCGGGCCGTTCAAGAATTTCCTGCTCGGCGCTGCCGGCGTCGATCTGTTTTTCGTGATCTCGGGATTCGTGATGGTCTATTCGTCCGAATCCCTGTTCGGGCGCGCTGACGCGCCGCGCAAATTCCTGCTGCGCAGGCTCGCCCGGATCGCGCCGCTCTATTGGGCCGTGACCATCGCGATCATTGCCTACATCTACGCGGTGCACGGCGCGAAGCTGTGGGAGATCTATTCGCCCGCGAGCCTTGCGGCCTCATTCCTGTTCTATCCGTACCCACGGCTCGATGGCCTCGCGTTCCCGGTGCATCTGCTCGGCTGGACGCTGAACTACGAGATGTTCTTCTACGCGGTCTTCGCGGTTGCGATTTTGTTGCCGCGAAGGCTCGCGGTGCCGGTCGTGACGGCCGTGTTCGTCGCGCTGGTGCTGCTCGGCCGCAGCGTGACGCTCCCGCTGCCGTTCGGTTTCTGGGCGAACTCGATCATCTGGGAATTCTGCCTCGGCATGCTGATCGCGTATGCGTATCGCGAAGGGGTGCGTTTGCCGCCCGCCGCCGCATGGGCGCTCGGCGTTGCGGCACTCGCCGGCTACGCGGCGGCGTGGAATCCACCGTACGCCTGGAACGAGTGGCGGGTCTTCTTCTGGGGCCTGCCGAGCACCGCGCTGGTCGCGTCGTGCGCACTGTCGCAGAGCACGTGGCGGCCGGGACCGGCCGGGCGCTTCTTCGGGCTGCTCGGCGATGCCTCGTACTCGCTCTATCTCGTGCACCCTTTGGCGTTCCCGCTGGTGCGCTGGACCGTCGGGCGCTGGATCGATTTTTCGGCTGTGCCGTGGGTCTATGCGGGCGTCGCCTTCCTGGCGGCGATCGCGGCGTCGATTGCCTGCTATTGGGTATTCGAGCGGCCGATCACGCGCGCGCTGCAGCGGCGGCTGCGCGAGGCGCAAAAATCGCCTGCGCGGTGAGGATCAGCGCCGGCAGGACGAACAGCGGGCCGAAAGCGAGCCCGGTCAGTTTCGCCAGCGGGCTCGCCAGCAGCGGAAACAGCAGGATCGACGCGCAAGCGATCTGCGTTGCGGGCTTCCACTCGCTGTCGAGTGCCGCAAGCCACACCACGATGAACGCGCCGAGCACCAGGTCGTAGTCCTGCAGGTAGGGCGTCGCGAGCAGCACGCCGATCATCACGGCGGCGTTGCGCGCGGGCGGCGGCGCATCCTTGAACCACGCGTAGGCGACGAGCGCTAAGGCGAGCAGCGCCGCGGCCATCTGCGCCGCATAGGCGCCGGTGAGCCCGAGGCCGAGCCGCGAGGCTGCCATGAACACCGAGACGTTGCGGTGCCATACCGCGTCGGCGTCCTCGAGCGTGACCTTGCGCAGCAGCGGCGCGAGATCGAGGAACGCGCGCCAGCTATCCCCACCGGTGAGCGCGAGGCTTAGCAGCAGCAGCACACCGACCGTGACGGCAGCCGCGCCGAACGCCCGCCATTGGCGGCCCGCCAGCAGCGCCACCGGGATCATCAGCGCGAGGTGTGGCTTGTAAGCCTGCAGCCCGAACAGCACGCCGGCGATCAATGGGCGGCGCGGCAGCAGGCACAGCCCGCCGCCGAGGAGCGCTGCGGTCCAGACGCCGTTCTGGCCGCAGTAGGTGTTGACGAACACGGCTGGTGCGGCGAGCGCCAGCAGAGCCGCGTTCGGCGTCGCGAGCCGCAGCGCGCGGTAGAACGCGTACCAGCCGCCGACCAGCCACACGCCAAGCGCCGGCACATAGGGGATGACCGCGAACGGCAGCGTGAGCACCAGCGCGAGCGGCGGGTAGCTGTAATTGTAGTTCGGGCTGACCGGCGCACCGACCAGCGCTTCCTGAAACGCATGGTAGGCTGGCCAGTGATAGATTTCGGCCGCGCGCTGATGCAGCGCGAGGTAGGCGCCGGAGAAATAATTGATGAAGTCGTCGCCGATCGGCCGTCCGTCGCCATCGGTCAGGCCGACGGCGGTTTTGCGCCACAGGTCGAACACGCAGAATGCGCCCGCGAGCGCGATCCACACATGCGCGACCTTGCGCAGCAAGGCGGCGTCGCCGAGGACGGGCAGGGTGGGTTTGTTCATCGGACGCGATGATGACGAGCCGAAGTTTACCGGCCGTTAACCGGCTGCGTTACCGCCCTTCGCGCATCCATGTCGCAGCCAGGCTGCCGATCAGCAGCAGCAGGCCGAGCAGCCCGGCAAACAGCGGCAGCACGCCGATGCCGCGCACCACGCTCGCGTCGCGCATCTTCAACCCGAGCCAGTCGTCGCCTTTGTAGCTGTCGGTCGAGCGCACGCCGAGAACGCGCGGGATGTTGAGCGTGCCCGATGCGTCCGCGATGCGGCGCGCGTCGCCGCCGGTCGCGCTGGCAATCGGTGCCATCGCGCTGGTCGATGACGTCACCTCGGCATATTCGCGCGGGTTCGCGGGTCCGACATTGACCAGCGCGGTCAGCTTCCCGTCGGTGGCGTGCCACAGGCCCAGTTCGTTCGCCTGTGTCACCGCCTTCCACACACCCGGCTCGGACTTGTCGAGCGTGAGCGTGCGCGTCTGTCCTGTCGGCGCCGTCACGGTCACGGGCCCGACTTCGTCGGCCATGCTCTGGCGGCGGATTTCGAGATCGCGCCCGCGCGCCCCCATCCGCAGCGCTTCTTCTTCGAGGTCCGGCTGCTTCATCAGCCAATGCGACAACCGGCGCAACAGATCGAGGTGCGGCCCGCCGCCTTCGTAGCCGCGTGCCCACAGCCAGATGTGATCGGACAACAGCAGCGCCACGCGGCCTTCGCCCTCGCGCGAGAGCAGCAGCAGCGGCTTGTTGTCCGGCCCTTGGATCACGGACGTGCCCTTCTCGGTGCGCGCGTCGACAAGCCGGAACCAGCGGCTCCAGTGCGGCGGATCGCTCTCGGCGCCTTCCAGCCCGCGCGTCACCGGATGGCGCTTGCCGAGGTCGGTGAGCGTCGGGAAGAACGGCACTTCGGTGGTGCGCCCGGTCGGCTCGGCCGGCAGCACGACGTCGAGCGGCGTACGCCAGAGCGAAGTCGGGCTCGCATAGTCAGGTCCGGCCGCGACCATGACGGCGCCGCCGGCACGCACATAGCGCGCGACGTTGTCGAGATAGATCACCGGCAGCACGCCCTGGCGGGCGTAGCGGTCGAAGATGATCAGGTGGAAGTCATCGAGCCTGCCGGATGGGCGGCCCGTGAATAGCTCGCGCGTCGGAAACGCGATCAGCGACAGCTCGTTGATCGGCGTGCCGTCCTGCTTCTCGGGCGGGCGCAGAATGGTGAAGTGCACGAGATCGACCGATGCGTCGGACTTCAAAAGATTGCGCCAGGTGCGCTCGCCCGCATGCGGCTCGCCCGAGACCAGCAGTACGCGCAGCTTGTCGCGCACGCCGTCGATTGCGACGACCGCGCGATTGTTGATGGTGGTGAGTTCGCCGCCTTCCATGGCTGAGGCCTCGACCTCGACGATGTTCTGCCCGGCATGCGGGATCTGCACCTGCACGCGCACGGTGTCCCCCGCGCGCACGTTGCGTGTTTCGAGCTGCTCGCCGTCGCGGCGGATGGTGAGCTGCACCGCGCCGGGCGCCGCCCCCTGATCCTCGACGCGCAGCACCACGGTCTGCTGTTGCCCGACGATGCCGAAGCGCGGCGCCGTGACGAGCTGGATGCGGCGGTCGCGCTCGCCTGGCCGGCCGGTGATCAGCGCATGCACCGGCGCGTTGAAGCCAAGCTGCGCGGCTTCGGCGGGCAC
>JAXDOA010000400.1:0-4579 GCA_034669125.1 Hyphomicrobiales bacterium | reverse complement strand
GGCAAGGTCGGCGCCTGACGATCACGGCAGGCGCGACAGATATTCCGCAAGGATATTGATGTCGTTCTCGGTCATGGTCGAAACCATCTCGACCATGACGGCCTGGCCGCGCCCACGGCGTGCATTCGAGCGATAGTCGCGGAGCGCCTTGACGAGATAATCCGCACGCTGTCCCGCAAGGCGTGGCATCTCACCCTTTCCCGCCATCGTATCGTCGTGGCAATTCGCGCAGCGCCGCGGCTTCATGAGATTGAGCACTTCGGCGCTCTCGGCGTCGCTGAGTTTCGGGTGCTCGGGGACCGGCGCCGCCAGCGACGCGAAATAAGATCCATAGAAGCGGATGTCGCTGTCCGTCATGCCCTTGACGACCTCCTCCATGGCTTCGACCTTGCGCGTGCCGTCGCGCATGTAGACGAGCTGCCACTGCGTGAAGATATCGGGCTGTGCGGCGAGCGACGGCACTTCCTGGTTCGGCGACACCCCATCCGGTCCATGGCATGCCGCGCAGGTCTCGAGCTTTTCGCGCATCTCCGCCGGGACGTTGTCGGCCGCAGGAGCAATGCCCGGTGTGAGCCAGACGACCGCGGCGGCGAGATAAACGGCGCGAACACCCCGCATGACGATCCCGGCTTCGGTGGAACATTCAAACGACAGACCCGCCCAGGAGCTTGCCTGGGCGGGCATGGATCCAGCGTGTCTTACTTGCCGTAGGTGATCTGGTAGATCGCTCCAGCCTGATCGTCGGCGATCAGCATCGAGCCGTCCGGCGCGATCTGGATGTCGGCCGGACGCCCGGTGATCTTCTGTCCGTCGAGCCAGACGCCGGCGAAGATTTCCTGCTTGGCGTTCTTGCCATCCGGATCGACAATCACGCGCTTGATCCGATAGCCGTGCTTCTCCTTGCGGTTCCACGAGCCGTGCTCGGCGATGAAGATGTTGTTCTTGTACTCGGCCGGGAACTGGTTGCCGGTGTAGAACTTCATGCCCAACGGGGCGACGTGCGGCCCGAGATTGAGCGCCGGGGGCTCGAAGTCCTTGCAGTCCTTGCCCTTGCCGAACACCGGGTCGAGCAGATCGCCCTGGTGGCAATACGGATAGCCGAAGTGCAAGCCGAGCTTGCGCACGTGGTTCAGCTTGTCGCTCGGCAGATCGTCGCTGATCCAGTCGCGTGCGTTCTCGGTGAACCACAGGTGACCGGTACGCGGGTCGATATCGCCGCCGACGCTGTTGCGGATGCCAATGGCGACAAGTTCGGCCATGCCGGTCTTCGGATCGACGCGGCGATACTGGTTCACCGACGTCGGCGCATAGCAAACATTACACGGCGGGCCGAACGGAATGTAGAACCAACCTTCCTTGTCGGCGATCAGATACTTCCAGCCGTGCGGGATGTAAGGCGGCATGTCGTCGTAGACGACTTTCGGCTGCGGCGCGGCGTCGAGGTTCGCCTCGGCGTTCGGGTACTCGTAGAGCTTGTCGATATCGATGACGTAGAGATTGCCGTTGAGGAATCCCACGCCGGTCGGCATGCGCAGGCCCTTGATAAAGGTCTTCACGACCCGCTTGCCGCCCTGCTCGGTCACCGCATAGACGATGCCCTTGTCGAAGGTGCCGACGAACAGCGTGCCCTTGTCGCCCCAGGCCATCTGGCGCGCCTGCGCGATGTCGTTCGCCCAGACGCTGATCTTGAAGCCTTGCGGGAGCTTGATGGTGCCAAGGGTTTTCTCGAGGTCCGCCAGCGGGGTCGGCAAAGGCTGACCCGGATTTGGCGCCTGCCCCTTCTGCTGCTGGGTCTCGTCGCCGAGGAACCAGTCGTCCGGTGGTTTGGTCCAGAAGTCCTTCTTGTTCGAGTCGTACGACTTGAGTCCCTGCGCCTGGGCAGGGGTGCTGTCGAAGACGTAAGACGATAGCCCGAGCGCGAACAGTGCGCCGGTCGCCAGAGTCAGTCTGGCCGCTGCCGCGGATAGCCACGTCATTGTGCCGCCTCCTCTTGTGAACGCTTCCTCAAACGGTTGCGGGGCTTGCCCGCCCCTGTTCATTTCAGCCGTCGTCCCGGATCGTCCGCCCGGATCGATGACCGGCTGGAACGCGCGAATCGTATACGCCCAGACCGGAGGTTGTCCACGCCGCCAGCCGTGCGCCGGAATGGCTGGTTCCATTGCCGTTATGTACTGGCAGCCGCGGCGGAATTTGGCTAAATTCGAATCCATGACCTACATCGTCAAGCCAAAATTCCACCACCCCGCGCTGCCGAAGAATTCGCTCGGCTATACCCACCGCGACTACGAAGGCTCGGTTTCGACGCTGTGCGCGGGCTGCGGCCACGACTCGATTTCGGCCGCCATCATCGAGGCCTGCTTCGAGCTTGCGCTCGAGCCGCACCGCGTCGCCAAGATGTCCGGCATCGGCTGCTCCTCGAAGACGCCGACCTATTTCCTCGGCCAGTCGCACGGCTTCAACTCGGTGCACGGGCGAATGCCCTCGGTGCTCACCGGCGCGAACCTCGCCAATCGCGACCTGATCTATCTCGGCGTGTCGGGCGACGGCGACTCGGCGTCCATCGGCCTCGGCCAGTTCGCCCACGCGATCCGGCGCGGCGTGAACATGGTCTACATCGTCGAGAACAACGGCGTGTACGGCCTGACCAAGGGCCAGTTCTCCGCCACCGCCGACCGCGGCTCGAAAGCCAAGCGCGGCGCGGTCAATAACGATTCCTCGATCGATCTCGTCGCGATGGCGATGCAGCTTGGTGCGACGTTCGTGGCGCGCTCGTTCTCGGGCGACAAGGAACAGCTCGTGCCGATCATCAAGGCGGCGATCGAGCACAAGGGCGCGGCATTCATCGACGTGCTGAGCCCCTGCGTCGCGTTCAACAACCACCTCGGCTCGACCAAGAGCTTCGATTTCGTGCGCATGCACAACGAGGCGGTGAACCGGCTCGACTTCATCACCGGCCGCACGCCGATCACGGTCGACTACGAGCCCGGCACGGTGGAGATCGTCGAGCAGCACGACGGCTCGAAAATCGCGCTGCGCAAGCTCAATGCCGAATACAACATCCACGACAAGCTCGCCGCGATGAGCTTCCTGCTGCATCACGCGGCCGAGGGCCAGATCGTCACCGGGCTGCTCTACGTCGACAGCGATCCGGACGACCTGCACCAGCATCTCGCAACCGTCGCGACGCCGCTCAATGCATTGGGCGAGAAGGAGCTCTGCCCCGGCTCCGCCACGCTGGAAAAATTCAACGCGAGTTTAAGGTAGTCGCGCGCCGTTCTCACATCGGCGGCATCTTCTCGAATCTCCGCAAGGCCGGATCGACGCGATCCCAGCCATGACCGCGCACTGTGTACGTCACCATTTGCGGCTCGTACCGGCCGGGATCGTCAAGGCTTGCGGCGTGTATGGTGAACCACTCGGGCGCGGCGGCGAACGTCAGGTACACCGGTGACCCGCAGGCGGCGCAGAAGCCTCGGGTCTTCACATTGCCGCTGTCGCCGGCCACGTCCCAATGCGTTGCCTTGCCGGTGAGTTTCACGTCGGCACGCCGCGGGAAGGTCAGGTAGGAGCCGTGACCGGTGCCGCTCATATGCTGACAGTCGCGGCACTGGCAGTCGTTCGACACCATCGGTTCGGCGGAGATTTCATAACGGATCACGCCGCAGGCGCATCCGCCGGTGTAGCTGTCGCTCATGTCATGTTTCCCTGAATTTCCCGGCACGCGAAGAAGCGCGCACTACTCCGACAGCCACGGCTTCTCGGCCACGGCCTTCTTCACCGCCTCGACCATGCCTTCCGGCGGCGCCAGCTTCACGTCCAGTGGCTTGCCGGTTTCCAGCACGCTCTTGAGGCTCGAGAGGATCGCGGGCCAGCCGGTGCGCCCTCCCTGCAGGATCGCGTCGGGAATGTCCCACGAATGGGATTCCGCCATCGTGAGCTTCACGGCGCCGCCGGCCTGCTCAATCTCATAGGTGACGAGGCACACCGGCAACTCGCGAAACTCCGGCATGCCCTCGATCAGCCACGTGCAGGAAAAGCGCCGCGGCGGTGACCACTCCACCACGCGGCCGGACATGTGTACACGCCCGTCGGGTTGGCGCAGACAGAACGCGCCGCCCGTCCGCGGTTCGACCTCGATCGAGAAGCCGCCGAAGTACTGCCGCGTGAACGCCGGATCGGTCAGCGCCTGCCAAACTTTCTCCGGCGTCGACGCAATGTAGGTGATGTAGACGGTGTTCGGTTTGAACGTCGTGATGTCGATCATGTGAGCCTCAAACCAGCGTGCTCTTTCCGGTTTCGAGGAAGCTCTTGAGCGCCGACAGCACCACCGGCCAGCCCTTCGAAATGCCGCGCAGCATGTCGGAGTTCGGCTCGAGTTCGCTGTGCGTCACCGTCAGCTTCACGGCGTCGTCCTTGTGGGGCTCGACGTCGATCGTCACGCGCGAGACCTTCTCGGGGTCCGCGGCGTTCGCAGGATTGGCCCACGTCATGACCAGCCGCCGCGGCCGCTCGCTTTCGACGACCTTGCCGACGATGTCGATGACACCCGGCTGGTCGGTACGCTCGTGCTCCCACTTTG
>JAXDOA010000399.1:0-2989 GCA_034669125.1 Hyphomicrobiales bacterium | reverse complement strand
GCTTGCCGGTGATCTCCACCATGGCGAGCGGCGTGCCCGACACATTGGCGAGCAGCGCAGCGGTGCGCGCGCCTGCCGCCTTCTCGAACACCAGATCGTCGTTCTGCAATTGCAAGGGATTGCCCTTGAGCTCCAGCGCGACGTGATCGTAGGAGCCGAGCGAGAGCTTCGCGATCGCTTCCGCGTGGCGCTTCGGGAGTTCGGGCGTGAACTTGATCTTGTCGGCCGCGAGCACGCCGTTCGACACCGTGACGATGACGGCGCGCGCCGTGATGCGGCCGCGCGCGGTCTCAATTTCGACGGCATTGCGCGCCGACTGCATGCGCATGACCGGTACGTTGAGCTGCACCGGCAAATCGGCGCCAAGCTTTGCCAGCAGCGCGCCGAAGCCTTGGCGGCAGAAGGCATCGACGTCACGCTCGAGCGAGCGCGAAAAATCCACCGCGGAAATCTCGTCGAGATTCTTGGCGCAACCGAACGGCCCGAGCACGAATTCCACCGCCGGACGCCATTCGCCCAGATCCTTCGGCAGCGCCTGCATGCAGGACACGTCGACCTTGCCCCGCGCGGAATCCTGAATGGCGCGGTTCGCCTTCACGAGCGCGGCGAGGTAGTCCTCCATCTCGCCCTCCCGCGCGTTGCGTTTGCCGACGCGCAGCTTCTGGCCCGGCGGCGCCGGATAGATATCGAGGCCGGTGCGGCTGCTCAGCTTCGCCAGCGGATTGATGTCAGGCATGTGGATCCAGTGCGCGCCGCGATCGAACGGCACGCCGAAGATGCGCGTGTCGGTGACGCAGCGCCCGCCGACGCGATCGCTCGCCTCGATCAGCGCGAAACGCCGGCCGGCCGCCGCCACCTTGCGCGCCGCCGCGATTCCCGCCGCGCCCGCGCCGACAATCGCCACATCGGTTTCGCCCGAGGCCGAGACGGCGCCGAGCGCCGGGGCCGACGCGACCGCTGCCGAGCCCGCGATGAAATTGCGCCGATTGAGCGACATGGTTTCCAGGTTGTTTACGCAGCACCCGACATTGCCCGATTGGCGGCGCTCCGGCAAACAGTCCTGCGTGTTGTTGCGTAATCATTCACCGCACACATGAACCGAAACGCAACGCCTGTTCGGTAGGGTGCCGATCCAACCGGAGACGAGGGCCAACCTCGCGCGTTCCAGGGGAAACGCTATGGGTCGCGTGCTCGATCGGTTCGGGCAGATGATTGCCCGGTATCTGGAGAAGCCCGTTTCGGGCTACGAGCCATTTACGCCGAGCGATCCGGCCGCGCTTGCCTCCTCGCTCAAGCCCGGCGACGTGCTGCTGGTCGAAGGCAACAATCACATCTCGGGCGTCATCAAGTACCTGACGCAATCCACCTGGTCGCATGCGGCTCTCTATGTCGGCCCGCTCGACAATCGCGCCACGGATGGCGAGGCGCACACGTTGATCGAAGCCGAGCTCGGCATCGGGGTCGACTCCGCGCCGCTGTCGAAATACTCACGCTTTCACACCCGCGTGTGCCGGCCGGCCGGGTTGACCGAAGACGACTGCCGCCAGGTGTGCGCCTACGCGATCGAGCGCATCGGGCTTGCGTATGATCTCAAAAACATCACCGACCTGATGCGCTACCTGATGCCGCTGCCGGTGCCGCAGCGCTGGCGGCGCCGCGCGCTCGCGCTCGGCTCGAGCGATCCGACCCGCATCATCTGCTCGGCGCTGATCGCGCAGGCGTTCGAGTCGGTACGCTATCCGATCCTGCCGAAGGTCACCCGCATGGAGAGCCGCGTGGCGCGGCGCGAGCTCTTGGAAATCCGCCATCACTCGCTCTACGCACCGCGCGACTTCGACATCTCGCCCTACTTCTCGGTGGTGAAACCGACGATCGAGAACGGCTTCGAGTACAAGAAGCTGCATTGGGCCGATCTGCCGCTGCCGCCGGTCGAGGAGCCGCCGCCCGCGGTCGAGGCCGGCGACGCCACGCTTGTTCCGCTGTTCCCGGCGCGCCGCCGGCGCCGCGCGATCGTGTGGTCGTGATGCCCTTGTCATTCCGGGGCGCCGCGTAGCGGCGAGCCCGGAATCCATAGACACGAAGCAAGACGTTGGCACGGGCGGCGCAACCTCTCTCTGCTTGTGGTTATGGATTCCGGGCTCCTCGCCATAGCGCGTCGCAGACGCGCGTAAACGCGCTTAAGGCTCGGCCCCCCGGAATGACGGGGTCCTTGTGTGACTCGCACAACCCGACTACCTCTGCGTCATGCTCGACGCGGCGTTCAAAGCCCTGGCGCAGATGTTCACACCGCCGTTCCGTGCGGTGCTGCTGAAATCGGTGGGGCTCGCGATCCTGCTGCTGATCATGCTGGGCATCGGACTGCACCGGCTGTTCGCCTGGCTTGCGGCCGAGGGCGCCGGCTATCTGGAAGGCGTCACCGGGCCGGGCATGCAGACACCGCTGCATGCGCTGCTCTGGGTGCTGGCGATCGCGGCCGGCTTCGGCCTTCTGGCCGGCGCGGTCTTCATCATGCCGGCGGTCTCGGCGTTCGTCGCAAGCTTCTTCTCCGACGAAACCGCCGCTGAAGTGGAGCACACATATTATCCGGCCGACCCGCCCGGCCGGCCGATCTCAACCTTGCGCGCCACGATCGAAGGCGTGAAGACCGCGCTGCTGGCGCTGCTGGTCTACCTGATTGCACTGCCGTTCGTGCTGTTCGCCGGGCTAGGTTTTCTGATTTTCTTCGTTGCGAATGCCTGGCTGCTCGGCCGCGAATATTTCCTACTTGCCGCGATGCGCTTTCATTCGGTCGAGGAGGCCAAGCGCCTGCGCACAATGCATCACGGCACGGTCGTGCTGGCCGGATGCTTCATCGCGGCGTTCGTGTCGATCCCGATTTTGAACCTCGCGACGCCCCTGTTCGGCACGGCCTTCATGGTGCACATGCACAAGAAGCTGGTCGGGCCACGGCGCGAGCTGATCGAGCATACGTAGCTGTCAGGCCACGTGC
>JAXDOA010000398.1:0-4565 GCA_034669125.1 Hyphomicrobiales bacterium | reverse complement strand
ACGAAATCAAAATGCCGGTGATCAGAAAGAACAGCCACAGCGGCGCCGCGACGTAAGCGCCGATGCCGGTCGCAAGATGCAGCCGTGTCACCCAATGCAACCCGCGCGCCGGCAGCACGCCCACGTGCTGCAGATTGCCCTGGCACCAGCGGCGGTCGCGCGCGGCGTATTCGGTCAGCGAGGGCGGGGATTCCTCGTACGAGCCGCCGAGCGCGGGCGTCATGTGGATCGCCCAGCCGCCGCGCCGCATCAGCGCCGCCTCGACGAAGTCATGGCTGAGAATATGTCCGCCGATCGGGCGCGGACCGCTCAGCGTGGGCAGTCCGGCGCATGCGGCGAATGCGCGCGTGCGGATGATGGCGTTGTGGCCCCAGTAATTGCCATCGGGGCCGTGCCACCAGGCAAGCCCGTGCGCGATCAACGGCCCGTAGAGTTTTCCGGCGAACTGCTGCACGCGCGCGAACGGTGTGGCGGCATTGACCATCACGGGGAAGGTCTGGATCAGGCCGACGCGCGGATGCTGTTCCATCGCGGCGACGAGGCGCGCAATCGTGTCGCCGGTCATGAGCGAGTCGGCGTCGAGCACGATCATGTGCTCGTAATGGCCGCCGAAGCGTTGCAGCCATTCGGCGATGTTGCCGGCCTTCTTCGCCGTGTTCTTCGGCCGATGCCGGTAATAGAGGCGCGCGTCTCGCCCGAGGCGCTCGCGCAATGCGAGGAACGCCGCTTCCTCGGCGATGAAGATGTCCGGATCGGTGGTGTCGCTGAGGATGAAGACGTCGAAGCACGATGATCTGCCGGTCGCCGCGACCGACTCGGTGATAGCCTGCACGCGCGAGAACACGCGGTCCGGGTCCTCGTTGTAGGTCGGAAGCAGCAGCGCGGCGCGCGCCGCGATCGCGGGCAGGGGCGCGTCCGGGTCGATGCCGAGCGATCGGGTCTTCCGCGTCAACATCGCGATGACGCCGCCGAGCGTCGAGGCAAACGACAGCGCGACCCAGGCGAACAGAATGACGAACAGCGCGAGGATCACGGTTTCCAGCGTCGTCAGCCCGCCGACCGCCAGTACCAGATACATCTCGTAGGCGGCGAGAACGCTCAAGCCCAGCGCGGTGCCGAGCACGAAGGCGCGGCGCGCCGCGATCGAGCCCTGCGCGAACGGCAGCGGTACAGCGCGTGCGCTCTCCCGCAGCGACTGCACTGGCATGTCGAGCGGCGCCTCGGCGGGCAGATACGGCGCGCGCTGTTCGGCGGGCGGCGCAACCAGCCTTACGGCGTCCATCGATCCATCCAGACTTCCGAGAGCGGCTCTTCGCCGCGGAAGAGTTGCGCGCGCAACTCGACGCTCTTCTCAGCCCCCGGCAGCAATTCGAAGTGAAGCCGCGTTCCGCCGATCTCGGGATTGGGCTGTGCGACAACGTTGCGCACCTTCACCTTGTCGGACGAGACCGTGCCCTTGATCTCGGCCGGCGGGATGGTTTTGAGATTCTCGCCGGCAAAATCGACGACAATCAGCCGGGAGTCTTCCGGGCCGGCTCCGATGCGGGTCGCAACCACATGGGCGAGCGGGAGTGGCTTGGGCAGCCGCGCGCCCCAATGGATGCGGTAAGTGTAGACGTATTCGCTCTTCGCGCGGGTCGGCGCGCGTGGGCGCCAGAACGCCACGATGTTGTCGTTGATCTCGGTGCTGGTCGGAATCTCGACCAGGTTAACCGCGCCTTCGCCCCAGTCACCGATCGGCTCGATGAAGGCGCTCGGGCGGCGCTCGTAGCGCGCCTCCAGGTCCTCGTAGGCGCGGAACTCGCGCTGGCGCTGCATCAGGCCAAAGCCGCGCGGATTGTTGTCGACGAAGGCTGAGACCTGAAGGTCGGCCGGGTTGTTGAGCGTGCGCCAGATCTGTTCGCCGCGCCCGTTCTGGATCGAGAGGCCATCGGAGTCGTGCACTTCGGGGCGGAAGTCGTCGACGCCGCCGCGATCGTTGGCGCCGAAGAAATACATGCTGGTCAGTGTCGCGAGGCCGATCTGCTCGATCTGTACGCGCGGAAACAGCGCCGCCTCGATGTCGTAGATCGTGGTCTCGCCCGGGCGGATGGTGAAGCGGTACGCGGCCGCCGCGCTTTCCGAGTCGAGCAGCGCATGAACGACGAGCGAGTTTGCGCCCTTGGCGGGCCGCTCCACCCAGAAGGCGCGGAAGTTGGGAAACTCCTCGCCCTTGGGGTCGGCGGTATTGAGCGAAAGACCGCGCGCCGAGAGGCCGTAGCTGAGCCCCTTGGCGACCGCGCGGAAGTAGCTCGCGCCGAGAAACACGCCGATCTCGTCGAAATAGTCCGGGCGGTTGATCGGCCCGTGAATGCGAAAGCCCGCGAAACCCAGATTGGTCTTGATGTCGGGGACCGGGCTGTCGCCGAAGGAGAACATGGCCGGCGAATAGACGATCGGGCTGGCGACGCCCTCCTTGACCTCGAAAATGTCGACGCGGTTCGCGTAGTAGAAACCGCGGTGGAAGAACTGCAGCTGGAACGGCAGGCCCTCGTTGCGCCAGAGCGCCTGATCGGGCTGGAAGCGGATCATGCGGTAGCGGTCGTAGGTCAGATCCTTCAATTGATCCGGCAGCTTGTTGTCCGGCGCCTTGTAGGGCTTCTGCGCGAGTTCGCGCGCGTAGGCGCGCACCGAGGCGGCCTCGAACGGCACGCCTTTCTCCTGCGCGAGTGCCTGCGACACCATGGCGTCATGAAGCGGCCGGCCGGCGAACGGCAAAATCAGGCTGGCGGCGAGAAGATCACGGCGGCGCAATGAGTTACCCCTATGGAATGTCGTGGAAAGTGTCGGTCAGGATGGCTGCCGACGCGCCGCAACGCGCCTCCGTCACTCCACTTGCACCGGACAACAACGGGGCCATGGCGGCGGAGTTCCATCCCACCTATCGCACCGCACCACAAGCGGACGCGGAGCTTATGCAGGCGGGTTTCCGGCAATTGTGTGGGCGGAGCCGGAATGAAAAGATGGGCGCGAGAGCGCGCGCGATTTGCCGCAGGTCCGGTTAGAAAAGGCAGGGAGCACGTCCATGCGGCTCGGCGATCTCAGTTCCGGATTTGCGTGCACCGAGGCGGCCGAGCAGGGCTGCACCTGCGGATTTTCGCGCCGGCATGTCATCGCCTCGATGGCGGCGCTTGCGGCGAGCGCCGTTGCGGGACCGGTCGCGCGCGCCCAGTCGCCGACGGCACCCCGCCTCGTCGATACGCATCACCATTTCTTTCCGCCGCCCTACCTCGAACCGCTTGCGGCATGGAATGACAAAGCGGGAGTGCCCGGGCAGACGCCGATTCAGGGCGCCTGGACGGTGGCGCGCGCGATCGACGACATGGACCGCAACAATGTGGCGACCGCTGTCCTCTCCATTTCGACGCCGGGCATCTGGTTCGACGAAGCCGAGGCCGCGCGCAAGATGGCGCGCATCTGCAACGAGTACGGCGCCGAGATGGTGCGCGCGCATCCCGGCCGGTTCGGCCTGTTCGCGAGCGTCCCGATGCCGGATGTCGAGGGGACGTTGCGCGAGATCTCGTATGCCTTCGATGTGCTCAAGGCCGATGGCATCGGCCTCATGACCAGCTATGGCGACAAATGGCCGGGCGACCCGATGTTTGCGCCGGTGTTCGCGGAACTGAACCGGCGCAAGACGATCGCTTACTTTCATCCGCTGGCGCCGAACTGTTGCGCCGGCATGCTGATCCCGGGCGTCACCGGATCGCCGATCGAATACATGTTCGACACCACGCGCGCCGTGGTGAGCCTGCTGGTCAACGGCACGCTCGCCAAAATGAAGGACCTGCGCTTCCTGTTCTCCCATGCCGGAGGGACTATCCCGATGGTCGCGGGGCGCATCGCCAACGCGCTCAGGGGGCGCAAGGACATCGCCGAGATCGCGCCGGAAGGAATCGATGCGGAGTTGAAGAAACTGCACTACGACACGGCGAACTCGTTCTATGCACCGACCATCGCGGCGCTGACCAGCTATGTGCCGGATACGCAAATCCTGTTCGGGACCGACTTTCCCTACCTGACGATCAGCCAGAATCTGGATGGGTTGCGCAAGCTTGGGCTGTCGCCGGCGCAGATGGCGGCCATCACGCGCGACAATGCGGTGCGGCTGTTGCCGAGATTGCAGGGCTGAGCGGCTCAAAACAAAAACCCCGCCATGTCCGGCGGGGTTGAAGTCTTGGGAGGAGAGAGCCTTACGGGCTCGACGCAACCTGGGTCAGGCGGGGATGCGCTCTTCCACCCCGGTCGGCTCGCGCAACACATAGCCGCGGCCCCAGACCGTCTCGATGTAATTCTTCCCCTGCGAGGCGTTCGCGAGCTTCTTGCGCAGCTTGCAGATGAACACGTCGATGATCTTGAGTTCGGGCTCGTCCATGCCGCCATAGAGATGATTGAGGAACATCTCCTTGGTCAGCGTCGTGCCCTTGCGGAGCGAGAGGAGCTCCAGCATCTGGTATTCCTTGCCGGTCAGGTGCACGCGCGCAGCGTTCACCTCGACGGTTTTGGTGTCGAGATTGACGACCAGA
>JAXDOA010000397.1:0-4182 GCA_034669125.1 Hyphomicrobiales bacterium | reverse complement strand
GCTGTGAGTTCAGGGTTGCGTATCTTGCATGGCTCGGCCGAAGCCTTACATTTGCAGGGCAATACGACTCGTTCGCGCGCACGGGGCGCGCGGCCGCCAAGGCGGGCGAAAGGCCTGCCTCCGGGCGGACAGGAGTTTCCAAATGTCCAAGGTTACCCACGCCAAGCTGATCATCATCGGCTCCGGTCCGGCCGGCTGCACCGCTGCGATCTATGCGGCACGCGCGATGCTGGAACCGGTCATGATCCGCGGCATCCAGCCGGGCGGGCAGCTCACCATCACCACCGACGTCGAGAACTATCCGGGCTTCGCCGAGACCGTTCAGGGCCCGTGGCTGATGGAGCAGATGGAAAAGCAGGCCGAGCATGTCGGCACGCGGCTCGTCGGCGATCAGGTGATCCGGCTCGATCTGTCGCAGCGCCCGTTCCGGATCGAATGCGACTCGGGCGATGTCTACCTCGCCGACGCGGTCGTGCTCGCGACCGGCGCGCAGGCGCGCTGGCTCGATCTTCCCTCCGAGCAGAAGTTCAAGGGCTACGGCGTGTCCGCCTGCGCCACCTGCGACGGCTTCTTCTATCGCGGCAAGGAAGTGCTGGTGATCGGCGGCGGCAACACCGCGGTCGAGGAAGCGCTGTTCCTCACCAACTTCGCGTCGCACGTCACCGTGGTGCACCGGCGCGACCACTTCCGCGCGGAGAAGATCCTGCAGGACCGGCTATTCAAGAATCCGAAGATTTCGGTGATCTGGGACACCACGCTGCTCGATGTGCTCGGCGACGAGAACCCGCTCAAGGTGAGGGGCGTCGTGTTGAAGAACGTCAAGACCGGTGCGGTCACCGAAATGCGCGCGGACGGCGTGTTCGTTGCGATCGGTCATTCGCCGGCAACCGAGCTGGTCGCCGGTCAGGTCGAGATGAAGCCGTCGGGCTACGTCAAGGTCGCGCCGCACTCCACCGCGACGTCGGTGCCCGGCGTGTTCGCAGCCGGCGACGTTTCCGACGACATCTACCGCCAGGCGGTCACTGCCGCCGGCATGGGCTGCATGGCGGCGCTGGAAGCCGAGAAATATCTCGCCGCCGAGGAAGAACGCCGCGACGCGGCCGAATAACAAGGACTCCGTGAAGGAGCAGAGGGGCAGTAGAGCGAATGGACTGGGACAAGCTGAAGGTTTTTCATGCCGCCGCGGAGGCCGGCAGCTTCACCCATGCGGGTGAACAGCTCGGCCTGTCGCAGTCGGCGGTATCGCGACAGGTGAGCGCGCTCGAACAGGAGCTCACCGCCCCGCTGTTCCATCGCCACGCGCGTGGACTGATCCTCACGGAACAGGGAGAGCTACTGTATCGCACGGCGCACGAAGTGTTCATGAAGCTCGAGGCGGCGCGCACCAAGCTGACCGACAGCCGCGAGAAGCCGCACGGCGAACTGAAAGTGCAGACGACCGTCGGTCTTGGCGTGCACTGGCTGACGCCGCGGCTCGGCGAATTCCTCGAGCTCTATCCCGACATCCGCATCACGCTGCTCACCACCGAGCAGGAACTCGACCTCGCGATGCGCGAGGCCGACGTCGCGATCCGGCTGCGGCTGCCGACGCAGCCCGACCTGATCCAGCGCAAGCTGTTCACGATGCACTTTCACGCCTACGCGTCGCCCGAGTATCTCAAGCGCTTCGGCACGCCGCGCAGCCACGAGGATCTCGACCACCACCGCCTGCTGGTACTCGGCGGCTCGACGGTGCCGGCGCATCTGCGCAGTTCCGGATGGCTGATTGGAGCGGGGCGCGACGGCAAGGGACCGCGCACGCCGTGGATGACCATCAACAATGTGCTCGGCGTGCTGCGCGCATGCCAGCGCGGCTTCGGCGTCGCGATGCTCCCCGACTATCTCGTCGAGGAGAACGGCGGGCTGGTGCAATTGTTCGGCGACGCCGACGACTTTACGTTCGATGCGTTCTTCGTCTACCCCGAAGAGCTCAAATCCGTGGCGCGCATCCAGGTGTTTCGCGATTTTCTGGTGGCGAAAGCGCAGCAGTGGAATTTCTGACAAATCAAAATAATTGCTGCGTGCGCACGTCGCATGGCTGACATGCCGCCATCTGCGTTGTTCGCCAGCGTAACGCGCTGCATACTGCAATTGCGCTGTAGGCAACCGGTTGCTGTTCCTCCCAGGTAGCAATCGCGATGCAGCCAGCTGTTCCCCTCTGGAAGGTGATTGTCGGTGCAAGCCGGCAAGACTACAGCCGGACCCGCAAGGGTCCGGTTTTTTCTTGAGCGCGATTTGGCAGATTGAAATTTCTAGCAACGCGACAAGACGCAGAACGTTTCTACGCTGCGCTCACACCCACAGCCGTTCCTTTTCCAATCCGTTGTAGAGATCGGCAACATAGTCGCCGTAGCCGTTGAACTTCACGGTCGGGATGCGCTGCTTGGTGGTGATGTCTTCCTCGGTCGCCTGGCTCCAGCGCGGATGCGGCACCTCCGGATTGACGTTGGCCCAGAAGCCGTATTCGGACGACTGCAGCCCTTCCCAGAAGGTCTTCGGCCGTTGATCGGTGAAATTGAACCGCACGATCGACTTGATCGACTTGAAGCCGTACTTCCACGGCACCGCGAGGCGCAGCGGCGCTCCCATCTGCTTCAGCGCGGGCTTGCCATACATTCCGGTGACGAGGAACGCGAGTTCGTTGTTTGCTTCCGCGATCGTCAGGCCTTCGGTGTAGGGCCACGGGTACCAGCTTTGCCGGAAACCCGGCGCGGTCTTGTCCTGGAAAGTCTGCATCACGACGTATTTCGCCGACGACAGCGGCTGCGCCAGCGCGACGAGCTTTGCGAGCGGAAAGCCGCTCCACGGGATCGTCATCGACCACGCCTCGACGCAGCGATGACGATAGAGCCGCTCTTCGAGCGGCATCTTGCGGATCAGATCGTCGATCGCGATGTCGAACGGCTTCTCCACCATCCCGTCGATCTTCACCGTCCAGGGCCGGATCACCAGCGCCTGCGCGGCTTTGGCAATGTTCTTCGCTCCGCCGAACTCGTAGAAATTATTGTAGTTGCCGTTGATTTCCTCCGGCGTGATCGCGCGGTCCCCGATCCCGTATGTCTCGTTGCGCTTGGCCGGATAGAGATCCTTGGTCGGATCGGGAATGTCGGTGACACGTTGCGCACCTGCAATGCCCGGCACAAGCGTTGCCGCCGCGCCCGCGGCCGCGCCGAGAAGCGCGCGGCGGTTCAGGTACACGCCCTCCGGCGTCGCCCGATGCTCGGGGATTTCCCATCCCCGGCGATGAATCACATGCATAAGGGCAGACCCTCTGATGGTTGTTGCACCGGAGTTACGGCCAAACGCGGTTCACAGACAAGTCACGCTTGCGGGACAGCCGCGTGAGCTCACGCCGCTTGCGCCGCCTTCTTCGCCGCGACGATCTGGTCCGCGGTGCGGCCCGTGAGCTCGGCCATGTGGTCGAACTTGGCCGTGAACGTGCCGACGCCGGCGGTGGCCGAACGGATCTCGATGATCAGGTCGCCGATCTCGGTTTCCGGCATCATCGCCTTGACCGAGTCCCATCCGGCCCAGCCCTCGCGCGTGTCGAAGCCGAGGATCTGGCCGCGCCGCCCGGACAGGATGGCGTTGATCTTCGCAGTCGCGTCGTTCGGGCACACGATCTCGACCAGATGGATCGGCTCCAGCAGCACCGGCTGCGCGTTCGGCAACGCTTCCGAGATGCCGATGCGGCCGGCCTGGCGGAACGCCATGTCGGAGGAATCGACCGCGTGATACGAGCCGTCGGTCAAGGTCACCTGCAGGTCGACGACCGGGAAGCCGAGCGGGCCGTGCTTGAGCGCGTCCTGCACGCCTTCCTCGACCGACGGGATATAGTTACGCGGCACCGCGCCGCCGGTGATCACCTCGTTGAACACGAATCCGCTGCTGCGCGGCAGCGGCTTCACGTCGATCACCACGTCGCCGAATTGGCCGTGACCCCCGGACTGCTTCTTGTGCCGGCCGCGCTGGTTGAGCACCAGCTTCTTGATGGTCTCGCGATAACCGACGCTCGGTTTGTTGCGCGTGATCGGCACCGTGAAACGGTCCGCCAGGCGTTCGGTCGCGACGCGCAAGTGCATTTCTCCTTGTCCCGAAACCACGATCTCGTGGGTCTCGGGATTGTGCACGACCATCAGCGAG
>JAXDOA010000396.1:0-6549 GCA_034669125.1 Hyphomicrobiales bacterium | reverse complement strand
TCGTGCCAGGTCGCGTTGCCCATCTCGTCGAGCGCGGGCTTGTGCACCCGCGTTTTGCTCACCCCACCCCGCGCACCTGCGGTGCGCGACCCTCCCCCTCCAGGGGAGGGTAAAGCAGGGCGCTTGGCGGTCGGATCGTCCACCACCGCCAGCTCCATCGTGCGCAGGCGCTTGATCTCGTCGCGCAGCCGCGCGGCCTCCTCGAAATCGAGATCGGCGGCGGCGGCGCGCATGCGGCCTTCGAGGTCGGCAAGCACCGCCTCGAAATTGTGCCCGATGGTGGCGGCTTCCTCCAGACCCGAGAGCCCGCCGTCGACGCCGATCAGCACGTGGTCGCGCTCATACACCGAACTCATGATGTCGTGGATCGAGCGCTTGATGCTCTCCGGCGTGATGCCGTTCGCGATGTTGTACTCGGTCTGCTTTTCGCGGCGGCGGTTGGTCTCGGCAATCGCGCGCTCCATTGAGCCGGTCACGCTGTCGGCGTAGAGGATCACGCGGCCGTCGACGTTGCGCGCCGCGCGCCCGATGGTCTGAATGAGCGAAGTCTCCGAGCGCAGGAAACCTTCCTTGTCGGCATCGAGGATCGCGACCAGCGCGCATTCGGGAATATCGAGCCCCTCGCGCAAGAGGTTGATGCCGACCAGCGCGTCGAACGCGCCGAGCCGCAGGTCGCGGATGATCTCGATGCGCTCGATGGTGTCGATGTCGCTGTGCATGTAGCGCACGCGGATGCCCTGCTCGTGCAGGTATTCGGTCAGGTCCTCGGCCATGCGCTTGGTCAGCACGGTGACCAGCGCGCGATAGCCGGCCTGCGCGGTCGCGCGCAGTTCACCGACCAGATCGTCGACCTGTGTGCGCGCCGGGCGGATATCGACCGGCGGGTCGATGAGGCCAGTCGGGCGGATCACCTGTTCGGCGAACACGCCGCCCGCCTGCGTGATTTCCCACTCGCTGGGTGTCGCCGACACCGCGACAGTCTGCGGGCGCATCGCGTCCCACTCCTCGAAGCGCAGCGGCCGGTTGTCCATGCAGGAGGGCAGGCGGAAGCCGTATTCGGCGAGCGTCGCCTTGCGGCGGAAGTCGCCGCGGTACATGCCGCCAAGCTGCGGAATGGTGACGTGGCTCTCGTCGCAGAACACCAGCGCGTTGTCGGGCACGTATTCGAACAGCGTCGGCGGCGGCTCGCCCGGCTTGCGGCCGGTGAGATAGCGCGAATAGTTCTCGATGCCCGCGCAACTCCCCGTCGCCTCCATCATTTCCAGATCGAAGGTGGTGCGCTGCTCCAGCCGCTGCGCTTCGAGCAGGCGGCCGGCGGCGTTGAGCTGATCGAGCCGCCACTTCAGTTCCTGCTTGATGCCGCTGATCGCCTGGATGAGCGTCGGGCGCGGCGTCACATAGTGCGAGTTGGCGTAGATCTTGACGAACTGCAGCTCGTCGGTCTTCTGCCCGGTGAGCGGGTCGAACTCCTCGATCGACTCCACCTCGTCGCCGAACAGGTTCACGCGCCAGGCGCGGTCCTCATAGTGAGCCGGGAAAATGTCGAGCGTGTCGCCGCGCACGCGGAAACTACCGCGATAGAAATCGTGCTGGGTGCGCTTGTATTGCAGCGCGACCAGATCTGCGATGAGCTGGCGCTGGTCGATGCGCTCGCCCCGCTTCAGCGCGAACGTCATCGCCGAATAAGTTTCCACCGAGCCGATGCCGTAGATGCACGACACCGAGGCGACGATCACCACGTCATCGCGTTCGAGCAGCGCGCGTGTCGCCGAATGGCGCATGCGGTCGATCTGTTCGTTGATGGACGATTCTTTCTCGATGTAGGTGTCGGTGCGTGGGACGTAGGCCTCGGGCTGGTAATAGTCGTAATACGAGACGAAATATTCGACTGCGTTGTCGGGGAAGAAGCTGCGGAACTCGCCATAGAGCTGCGCGGCGAGTGTCTTGTTCGGCGCAAGGATCAGGGCAGGGCGCTGCGTCGCCTCGATCACCTTGGCCATGGTGAACGTTTTTCCCGAGCCCGTGACGCCGAGCAGCACCTGATTGCGCTCGTGGCGCCGCACGCCCTCGACCAGCTCCTTGATGGCCTCGGGCTGGTCGCCCTTCGGCTCGAAGTCCGACTTGATGACGAGACGCTGCCCGCCCTCGGATTTCTCCGGGCGCTCCGGGCGGTGCGGCGTCCAGGCGATCGCGCCTTTGAATTCGGCGCGGCCCTCGCGCAGCAGATTCTCCAGCGACTCCGCCGTGGCGGCGACGCCCATCGACGACATGTCGCCGCGCTCGACCCAGCGCCGCTCGCGCTTCGGCCGCTCGAACTGCGGCTCCGGGAACGAGACGCTGTCGCCGTCGAGCCCGAGCGCGCGGGCGAGTTCCGGCGAAGCTTCGATCAGCTCGGCATCGGAGGTGTAGGGGGATTGGGGGGATTCGGAGAAGCCCTGCACAGGTCTCTCATCCCCCTCCCCCGCTTGCGGGGGAGGGTTGGGGAGGGGGGCATCTTTTGAGGTGGAAACCGACTTCCTCGCCGTATGCGCGGCGGAGAAATCCGCGCGCCGGTCGAACGAATTGTCCGGCGGCGGCTTCAGGCCCGTGCCCGAGCCAACCCCCGCGGTTCCCTTCGCGATGCCGGGATTGAGCAGCTTCTCCAGCGCGGGCGCGATCGGCGCCAGCGGCTCACGCGCCGCCTTCGCGCGTGTCGGACGCGCCGGGTCCTTGCCTTTCCGTGAGTCGGGGGATTTCGCCATGGGCCGAATATGGGCTGCGGACTGCGGCGAGGGAAGGGCAGCCGCCCTCGCGTTTTGCGCGCGTTGCGCGGTGCCTCGCTGCCGGCCTACGCTGGCGGCAGAAAAAAATCTGGGGAGAGAAATGCGCAAGCTCGGCTGGTTGTTGGCCTTCACACTTGCTGCCGCATCGGCGGCCCACGCGCAGCCGTTTCCGTCCAAGCCGATCCGCATGATCGTGCCGTTTCCGGCGGGCAGCGCCACCGACGGGCAGGCGCGGCTGATCGGCGCGCATTTCCAAAAAGTGTTCGGCCACGGCTTCATCGTCGAGAACATGCCGGGCGCGACCGGCGCGATCGCGGCGCGCACCATCGCCAAGGCCGCGCCGGACGGCTACACGCTGATGATCAGCAGCGTCTCGACGCATTCGGCGAACCCCTATCTCTACAACAATCTTGGCTACGACCCGATCGCCGACTTCACGCCCGTTGCGCTGATCGCGCGCGCGCCGAGCGGTATGGTCGTCCGTGAGGAGACGCCCTATCGCTCGCTGAAAGATTTCGTCGCGTTCGCCAAGGCCAACCCGGATAAACTCAATTTCGCGTACGGCAATATGGGCAGCCTCGCGGGCGGCGCGATGCTGAATGCGGCCGCCGGCATCAAGACAACGGCTGTCTCCTACCGCGGCACGCCGCAGGCGACGACCGACCTGCTCGCCGGACAGATCGATTTTGTCGTCATGGACATGTCGCCGACTCAAGAACACATCAAAGCCGGCAAGTTGCGACTTCTCGCTACGACAGGAACCGCGCGCCTGGAGACGTTTCCCGAAGCGCCGACGATGGTCGAGTCCGGCTATCCGGACTATGTGCTGTACTCCTGGCAGGGCGTGCACGGACCTGCCGGGATGCCGATCGAGATCGTCGCGACGCTCAATCAGGCCATCCTCGATGCGGTCAACACGCCCGAGGGCAAACGCTTTTTCGCGGCCTACGGCTCGGAAACCGGTGCGATGACGACAGCGGAATTCGCCGGCTTCGTGAAGGAGGAGCTGAAGCGCTGGGAGGGTATCGTCGCTTTGACCGGGCTGCCGAAGCAGTAGCGGTGGGTCGTGTTTGGTTCGCACCGCACGTGAGGAACGAGATGCGCAGATTGAGCTTGCTGTTGGGGTTCGTGCTTGCGGCGTCGGCGTCGGCGGCGCAGGCGCAGCCGTTTCCGTCCAAGCCGATCCGCGCGATCGTTCCGTTCCCGGCGGGCAGCGCGACCGACGGCATGGCGCGCCTCGTCAGCGCGCATTTCACCAAGGTGTTCGGCCACGGCCTGATCATCGAAAACATGGTCGGCGCCACCGGCACGATCGCGTCGCGCGCCACCGCCAAGGCGGCGCCGGACGGCTACACCATCATGTTCAGCACCAACTCGACGCACTCGGCCAACGCGTATCTCTACAACAATCTCGGCTACGATCCCGTTGGCGACTTCACGCCGCTCGCGCTGTTGTCGCGCGCGCCGCATGCCATGGTGGTGCGCGCCGAAGCGCCGTATCCGGCATTCCGCGATTTCGTCGCGTTCGCGAAGGCTAATCCCGCCAAGCTGAACTTCGGCTACGGCAACACCGGCAGCCTCGCGGGCGGCGCGATGCTCAACGCCTATGCGGGGATCAAGACGACCGCGGTGTCCTATCGCGGGACGCCGCAGGTGACGACCGACCTGCTCGGCGGGCAGATCGAATTCTGCGTGATGGACGTGTCGACGACACAGGAGCACGTCAAGGCCGGCAAGCTGCGCACGCTGGCGGTGACCGGGCTGACACGCATGGAGATTTTCCCCGATGCGCCGACCATGATCGAGCTCGGCCATCCGGATTTCGTGCTGTTCTCGTGGAACGGCGTGCACGCGCCCCCGGGCGTGCCGGGCGACATCGTCGCGACCTTGAACAAGGCGATCCGCGATGCGATCAACGGGTTCGAGGGCAAGCGCTTCTACGAAGCGCTTGGCGCCGAGATTGGGCAGATGTCGGCGACTGAGTTCGGGGATTTCGTGAAGCAGGAATTGAAACGCTGGGACGGCATCATCGCGCTGACCGGATTGCCGAAGCAGTAAGCCACGGAGAACATTGTGCAGACATTTTCACCGACCCGTCGCCATCTGCTGACCGGCGCAGCCGCCACGCTCGCCGCCCCATTCCTTGCCCGCTCGGCCTTCGCGCAGGCCGCATGGCCCAACCGCCCCGTGCGGGTGATCATCCCGTATCCCGCGGGCGGCGGCGCGGACACGACGGGCCGCATCTTCTTCGCCAAGCTCGGCGAGGTGCTCGGGCAGCAATTCGTGATCGACAATCGCGGCGGCGCGGGCGGCACGATCGGGGAGGCGGCGGCCGCCAAGGCCGAGCCCGACGGCTACACCATTCTCTATGACGCCACTGCGTTCTCGGTGAACCCGTTCCTCTATCCGAAGCTCTCGTTCGACTACGGCAAGGACTTCCAGCCGGTGTTCCTCGCCTCGCTGGTGCCGAACATCCTGGTGGTGAACAAGGATGTCCCGGCGAAGACCGTCGCCGACGTGATCGCGCTCGCCAAGGCGTCCGACGGGCTCGACTTTGCGTCGTCCGGCAACGGCACCGTGCAGCATCTCTCGCTGGAGATGTTCCGGCACATGACCGGCACGAAGATCAATCACATTCCGTATCGCGGCGGCGGACCGGCGCTCAATGACGTGATCGGCGGGCAGGTGAAGTTCTTCTTCTCCAACGGCTCGGCCTCGATCGGCCAGGTGCAGGCCGGCGCCGTGAAAGCGATCGCGCATACCGGCAAGGGGCGGCTGCGCACGCTGCCCGATCTGCCGCCGGTGTCCGACACCATTCCGGGGTTCGAGGCCTATGAATGGAACGGCCTGTTCGTACCGACGGGCACGTCGGATGCGATCATTCAAAAGCTCAACACGTCATTGAACAGGTTGCTCAAGCAGCCCGACGTGACCGAGCGGCTCGACAAGCTCAACATCGATTACCGCGAGAATACGCCGGAGGAGTTCGGCGCCTTCGTGGCGGCCGAAATGGAGAAGTGGAGCCGCGTCGTGAAGGAGGCGAACATCAAGCTGGGGTGAGGTGCGGCTCCGGTATGGTGTAAGGCCAGGGTTGACAGACCGGACGTAAGGCGATACCTTACATTCGAATGATCCGGTCATTCCGCAGCAAGGCCCTTTCGCGCTACTGGACAAAGGGCGATGAGCGCGGGCTGCGCCCTGACTGGCAAAACAAGGTTCGAATCATTCTGTCGCGTTTGGACGCGGCCCGGACGCCTGCCGAGATGAACCTGCCGGGTTTACGATTTCACGCATTGACTGGAAACCTGAAGGGGCGTTTCGCGGTGTGGGTCTCGCCGAATTGGCGGATCACATTCGCTTGGGACGGCGAGGATGCGGTCGATCTCGATCTGGAGGACTATCATGGCAAATAGGAAGCTGCGGCACCGGAAGATCGAACCGGCGCATCCGGGTGAACTGTTGCGCGAGATCGTCATCCCGGGAACAGGCAAGAGCAAAACGGAGATCGCCCGGTTGCTCAAACTGTCGCGACAGACGCTCTATGACATCTTGGGCGCCAAGCAGCCGGTGACGCCTCAGATCGCGGTGCGTCTCGGCAAGCTTTTTGGTGACGGCGCCGCCGTATGGCTCCGGATGCAAAATGAATATGACATCTGGCACGCCGAGCGCGATATGCGCGCCGAGTTGTCCAAAATTCCGACGCTGAGCGCCGCCTGAATCCCAAATGCCGCACCCGCTTGCCGCCGCCTTCGGGCGCGGCCTAAGCTGCGGACAACGACCAAAACAA
>JAXDOA010000395.1:0-8924 GCA_034669125.1 Hyphomicrobiales bacterium | reverse complement strand
CGATGCCGAAGCCGAGCAGCTTGCCGCGCTTCTTGGCCTCACGCTTGCGCTGCTTGAAGCCCTTCACGTCCGCGATCTCGATCGCGCGCTCGAACAGAGCCGGGAAGTCGCCCGAGTCGTACTGCATGCCCGAGGAGGAGTTGTAGGGACTTTCGCTCGCCTTGATCTGGTTGCGGCGGCGCAGCGCGAGGCGGTCGATCTTCATCTCCTCGGCGGCACGGTCGAACAGCCGCTCCATGTAGAAGTTGCCCTCGGGGCGCCCCGCGCCGCGATAGGCCGAGACCAGCACGGTGTTGGTGAACATCACCTTGGTGGAAACTTCGATCTGCGGGATTTTGTAAACGCTGACCGCGTTCTTCACGATGTTCAGCGTCGACATCAGCGGCGAGACCGGGCCGAGATAGGCGCCGGTGTTGCCGTAGCCGGTGAAGCGCGCGGCGAGGAACTTGCCCTTCGCGTCGAGCGCAAGCTCGCCGACGAACTCGTGATCGCGGCCGTGATGGTCCGACACGAAGCTCTCGAACCGGTCCGCGGTCCATTTTACCGGCCGGCCGAGTTCCTTCGCGGCGTGCAGGATCGGCACGTATTCGGGATAGACGGCCGCCTTCATGCCGAACGAGCCGCCGACATTGCCGATCAGCACATGCACTTTGTCGGGCGTGACGCCAAGCACGTCGACGAGGCCCGCCCTCATGCCGAACGCGCCCTGGCATCCGATGTTCATCGTGTAGCGGCCGCTTGCCTTGTCGAACGACGCGATTGCCGAGCGCGGCTCCATCGCGTTGACCACCAGCCGGCTGTTGACCAGCGTCAGCTTGGTGACGTGCGCTGCCTGCGCGAACGCTTCCGCCACCTTGGCGGGATCGCCGTACAGATAGTCGAGCGCAACGTTGCCGGGCACGTCGTCATAAAGCTGCGGCGCGCCGGGTTTGGCGGCTTCGCTCGCGCTGGTGACGGCGGGGAGCGTTTCGATGTCGACCTCGACGGCTTCCGCGGCGTCCTTGGCCTGCGACGGCGTCTCGGCGATCACCACCGCGACCGGGTCGCCGACGAAGCGCACCTTGTCGCTGACCAGCGAAGGCCGCAGCGGCTTCTTCATCTCCGAGCCGTCGCGATTCTTGAACGGCACCGCGCACTTCAGCGTGCCGTAGCTCGCCAAATCCGCGCCGGTATAGATGGCGAGCACGCCCGGCATTGCCTTCGCGGCGGCGGTGTCGATCCCCTTGATGATCCCGTGCCCGTTGCGGCTGCGCACCAGCACCGCATACGCCTGCCCCGGCAAATTGAGATCGTCGGTATAGCGGCCGTGGCCCTGCACCAGGATCGGGTCCTCGGTGCGGCGCACCGGCTGGCCCACGCCGTATTTGTTCAAATCGAACGTGTTCGAACGGTCCTGCATATTCATGGTCGGATTGCCTCTCGAGCGATATGGCTTGCGATTATCACGCGGCGGCAGGGGTTCGATAGGGGGCGTGGCCCGCCCTCAGGTCAGCCATGCGAACGGCTTGCCCACTGGCGGTGGGCGGTTTCATGATGCGCGAAGGGCGGCCAATTGTCGCGACGGCAGCCGTTTGCACGAAATCTTCGCTTGGCGTGGCAGCGATCCTGCGTAGAATGCCGCAAAAGCTTGATCGGGAGGAACCCAATGCATCGACTGAAGATGACGCGTGCCCGCTTTGCCGCCGGCCTGGTTGCCGCCACGGCGCTCGCGCTGCTGCCGAATTTCGCATCCGCGCAGAGCGGCAATCCGATCACCATCGGCTTCTCCATGTCGTTGACCGGACCGCTCGCCGCCAACGGCAAGCAGGCTCTGCTCGGCGCCAAGATCTGGGAGGAAGAGATCAACGGCAAGGGCGGGCTGATCGGCCGCCCGGTGAAGCTCATCTACTACGACGATCAGTCGAACCCCTCGTCGGTTCCGGGCATCTATACCAAGCTGCTCGACGTCGACAAAGTCGACCTAGTGGTGTCGAGCTACGCGACCAACATGATCGCGCCGGCGATGCCCGTCGTGATGCAGAAGAACAAGACCTTCATCAGCCTGTTCGGGCTCGATGTGAACGCCGAGTTCAAGTATCCGAAATATTTCTCGGTGCTGCCGACCGGACAGGACACCAAGGGTTCCTTCACCGAGGGCTTCTATCAGGCCGCGCTGAAGCAGAACCCGAAGCCGACGACGGTGGCGCTCGCCGCCGAGGATGCCGAATTCTCGCGCAATGCCTGCGAGGGCGCTCGTGAGAACGCAAAGAAGCTCAATCTCAGGATCGTTTACGACAGGTCCTATCCGCCAGCGACCACCGATTACGCGCCGATCGTGCGCGCGGTTCAGGCGGCCAATCCCGACCTCTTCGTCATCTGCTCCTATCCGCTCTCGTCGGTCGGCATGGTGCAGACGATCAACGAACTGAACTACAAGCCGAAGATGGTCGGCGGCGCGATGGTCGGGTTGCAGGCGACCGTGTTCAAGCTCCGCCTCGGCTCCAAGCTCAACGGCATCGTGAACTACGAAACCTGGGTGCCGACCGAGGCGAGCCTCAAGCCGGCGGCGGAATTCTTCAAGAAATACCAGGCGCGCGCGGGCGCCGAAGGCGTCGACCCGATCGGCTACTACCTGGGCGGCTGGGGCTATGCCTGGATCAACATGCTCGGCGAAGCGATCGCCGCGACCAAGAGCATCGACGACGACAAGATCGCCGACTATCTGCGCAAGACGCCGATCAAGACCATCATGGGTGACTGGTCGTATGGCCCGAAGGGTGAATGGACCAAGTCCGGCATGATGCAGGTGCAATACCACGACGTGAAGGATGGCAACGACGTCGACCAATGGCGCGGCATGTCGGTGCAGACCGTTCTGTCGCCCGACTCGATGAAGACCGGCGAGGTTGTCTATCCGTACGAAAAGGCGAAGTAAACGGCCGAGCCGTTCGGCTCCGGTCTGGAAACGCCGCGCAACAGCGCGGCGTTTTCGATTCCGGTCAGCTCAAAGCCCCAGATAGAACTTCCGGATCAGGTCGTTGTTGTTGAGTTCGTCGGCCGACCTGCCCTCGAAGGCGATGCGGCCATGCACGATCACGTAACCGCGGTCGGCGATGCGGATCGCCTGATTGAAGTTCTGCTCAGCCATCAGCACGGTCAGGTTATATTTCGTCTGCAATTCCTTGATCGTGTCGATGGTGCGGCTGACCAGGATCGGCGCGAGGCCGACCGACGGCTCGTCCACCAGCAGGATGCGTGGCGCGCTCATCAGCGCGCGCGCGAGTGCGAGCATCTGCTGCTCGCCGCCGCTCATCGAGCCGGCGAGCTGGTGGCGGCGCTCCTTCAGCCGGTCGAACATGCCGTAACAGAAATCGAGATTGCGCTCCTTCGCGGCCCGCGCGGTCGGGCGGAACGCGCCGAGCAGCAGGTTTTCCTCCACGGTCAGCTTCGGAAACAGCCGCCGTCCTTCCGGAACGAGCGCAATGCCGAGATCGACAATCTCTTCCGTGCTGCGGCCGACCAGGTCGTGCTTCTCTCCGTCGATTTCGGCGACGATCGTTCCGGCGCTCGGCCGCACGATGCCCATGATGCATTTGATCAGTGTGCTCTTGCCGTTACCGTTGGTACCCAGCAGCACCACGGTTTCGGCCGCGCGCACGTCGAGCGACACGTCCTCGAGCACGCGGACCTGACCGTATCCGGCGTGAATGCCGGTTATGGCGATGCTGTTAGCCAAGGTAGGCCTTCTCCACCTCGGGGTTGCGCACGACCTCGTCGGGCTTGCCGTCGGCGATCTTCTTGCCGGACACCAGCACCACGAGCCGCTGCGAGAAGCTCATCACCGCGCTCATGATGTGCTCGATCAGGATGATCGTGATGCCGCGTTCGCTCAAGGCGACCAGCAACTTCAGGATGTCCTCGATCTCGGAATGCGACAGGCCGGCCATCGACTCGTCCGCGATCAGGAGCTTCGGCTCGGCCGCAATCGCGCGTGCGAGTTCGAGCTTGCGCATTTCGACCTGGGTGAGATCGCGCGGGAGCTTCGCGGCCTTGTGATCGAGTCCGACAAGGCGCAGGTACTCGACGCAGTGATCGTTGAGCTGGCCGGCCGACAGATGCGAGCCGGAGCGCGCCTTCACGGCATAAAGCAGCGGGATACGCAGATTGTCGGCAACGGAGAGGCTGTGGAATGGGCGCGGCAACTGGAACGAGCGCGCGAGCCCGAGAATGGTGCGCTGGTGCGCCGCCAACCCGTCGATCTTGCGTCCGTCGAAGGTCACGCTGCCGGTCTCGTTCTGCAGCGTGCCGCAGATGCAATTGACCAGCGTCGATTTGCCCGAGCCGTTCGGGCCGATCAGTCCGAGCCGCTCCCCCGGCGCAACGTCGAGCACAATTCCGTCCAGCGCGACGAAGCCGCCGAAGCGCTTGCCGACCTGATCGATGCGAAGCAGAGGTTCGGTCATGGCCGCCCCTTGCGCATCAGATTCTGCACGAAGCCGACGATGCCGTTGGGCGCAATGATGACGAAGGCGACCAGCAGCACGCCGACGATCAGCACGTTGACGGCCGACGAGATCGTCACAGTCGCGACCTGCTGGATCGTGCCGAGCAGCACCGCGCCGATCAGCGGGCCGATCCAGCTCCCCGTTCCGCCGATCATCGGCATCGCGATCGAGTTGACGGCGTATTCGAGCGCGAAGGCAGACTGTGGCTGAAGGAAGCCGAGATAGTACGGGAACGGCGCGCCCGCCATGCCCATGAGTGCGCCTGAGAGCGTGGTCGCGATGAGTTTCAGCCTCAAGGTCGGCACGCCGGCTGCTTCCGCCGCCAGTTCGTCATCGCGGATCGTCGCGAAGCCGTAGCCGAGACGTGATCGCTCGATCGTGCGCGCGGTCGCGATCGCAATCGTTGCCAGCACCAGCATCTGCAGGAACAGATATTCGATGTACGGGATTTGATACCCGAACACGTCGAGGGTGTTCGGTCGAATGACGTAGGCACCGCGTGAGCCGCCGACAAAATCCCAGTTCGTCACCAGCGTCTGCAGCACCACCGCGAGCGCCAGCGTCGCGATCGCGAAAAACGAACCGCGTAGCCGCAGCGTCAGATATCCCATGCCGAACCCGACGATCCCGGCAATGAAGCCCGCGACCAGAATGAGCGCCGGCACCGGCAGCGGATAGGCCTTGTGCAGGAACACGGACGAATACGCGCCGACCGCGAAGAAGGCGGCCGAGCCGAAGTTCACGTACCCGCAGTAGCCGCCAAGAATATTCCACGCGGTTGCCAGCACCACGAATTGCAGCACCGTATAGCCCGCGAAGAACAGGTAATTGTTCGAGACAAGTTGCGCGACGGCAAATACGGCCGCGGCGACGGCAATCGTCACAAGGATGAACGTGCGTGACTGCATTGCCGCCCTATCGCCCGAGAATGCCGGCTGGCCGGAACGCCAGCGTGAGCAGCAGGAAGCCGAACGCGACCGCGGGTGCCCATGACGGCCCGTAGAACGTCGCCGTAATGCTCTCGACCACGCCGAGCAGCATCGCGGCGATCACGGTACCAGGCAGGCTGCCGAGGCCGCCGAGCACGCAGATCGCGAACACGCGGCCGATGTACTCGCGCCCGACCGAGGGCTCGACCGGCTGGATAATGACGAGAAAGGCGCCCGCGAGCGCGGCCGTGGCAATTGAAATGCCGAAGGCAATGCGCTTGATCGCGACCGGATTGGCGGCCATCAGCGCCAGCGCCCCTTGATCCTGCGACACGGCCTTGATGGCGCGTCCGATGTAGGTGTGCGAGAGAAATGCCTGCAACACGACCAGCATGAGCAGCGACAGCACGCAAGGGATCAGCATGCGGTAAGGCAGGTCGACGAAGGCGAAGCGCAAGGTCGGCCCGATGTAAGGCGCATCGACGTAGCGATAGTCGACGCCGAACACGAGGATCAGCCCCACCTCGGTGATGAACAGAATGCCGAAGAAGAACGCAAGCCCGCGCAGGGCTTCCTGGCCGCGCTTCTCGAACGAAACGTAGTAGATCTGATAGACCGCCGCGCCGAGTGCGTAGAAAACCGGCAACATCAGCAGGCCGACGAGCACCGGATCGAGCCCAAACGTCGAGTTGACGATGTAGGCGAGATAGGAGCCGAGGATGATGAACGCCGGATGCGCGATGTTCACGATGTCGAGCATCCCGAACGAAATCGAGATACCGACCGTCACGGCGATGTAGAAGCCCCCAAGCAGCACGCCCGCGATGATGGCGTTGATCAGAAGTTCGAGCGGGAAATCCATGACGTGCGGCGCGCCGATTAAGGCTTCAGACGCTGCCGCAACGGCCCAAAGCCATCGCGCGTCTGTCTCGTCCCGTCATCGGTTCCCCCACGCTGCGGCTTGTTGTTGGCCTCTTTCTAGCATGCTCGCCGCCGCACGCCAGTGCGCAATTTGGCCCATGTGCGCCCATTCCGGCGCTATTTTCCGCGGGCGGGAATGGGCGAGGGCCGTGCGGTGTTATCAAGGCGTGTGAATGCCGTAACGGCGGCTCAAAAGCGTGGAGGAAGGTCATGAGGATTGGATACTGGCAGCGCGCGCTGATTGGCGCGGGTCTGGGTGTGGCGCTGGCCAGCGCCACGATGGCGCAGCAACCGCCGGTGCGGGTGCGCGGCGAGATCGAAAAGGTCGATGGCAATACGCTGACCGTCAAGGCGCGCGACGGTGCGCAGCTGACCATCGCGGTGCCGGACAATGTTCGCGTGATGAACTTCGTCAAGGCCTCGCTCGCCGACATCAAGCCGAACTCGTATATCGGCGTCACCGCGATGCCGCAGGCGGACGGCAGCCAGAAGGCGATCGCGATCCACATTTTCCTGGAAGCGCAGCGCGGCACCGGCGAGGGTCACCGGCCGTGGGACCTGCGTCCGGGCTCGACAATGACCAATGCGGCGGTCGAGACGACGGCCGGCAGCGTCGACGGGCAGGTGCTGACGGTCAAGTACAAGTCGGGCGACAAGACCGACGAGAAGAAGGTGATCGTGCCGCCGGATGCCGCGATCGTCACCTATGCGCCAGCCGACAGGAGCGAACTCAAGCCCGGCGCGCAGATCATCATCTTCGGTGCGCAGAAGCAGCCGGACGGCACGTTGCAGGCGCAGGCGGTGAACGTCGGGCGAGGCGTCACGCCGCCGATGTGACGCCTTCGTTTTCCGCAAAGCCACAGGCCTCCTCGCTGGAGCAGGAGAGGTGCATATTGCCAGAGAGACAGCCGGAGCCGCCGCCATGATGCTGCGCACGCTTGTTGCCGCCGCCATTGCGGCGGCCATCTCGACCTCGGCCTCCGCGCAGACGCAGCGCTTGCGCGGCGAAATCCAGCGTGTCGAAGGCACGACGATCTTTGCCAAGGCGCGCGACGGCTCCGCCGTCACGGTCAAACTCGACGACAATGCCACGATCACCGCGGCCTACAAGGCGACGCTTGCCGACGTTCGCGTGGGTGACTACATCGGTTCAGGCGCAACGCCGCAGCCCGATGGCAGCCAGAAGGCGATCGAGGTCCACATCTTTGCCGCCTCGATGCGCGGCCAGGGCGACGGCCATCGTCCGTGGAACGGTGCGCCCAATTCGACCATGACCAATGGCGCGGTCGACAGCACGGTGAGCAGCGTCGACGGGCATGTCCTTGTCGTCAAATACAAGGACGGCGACAAGAAGATCGTCGTCGGACCGGACACGCCGATCGTGCGCTACGAGGTCGGCAACCCGGCCGATTTGAAAGCGGGCGCTGCCTTCAGCGTTGTTGCCGCCACCAAGCAGCCGGACGGCACCTTCACGGCGCCGCGCATCACAGTCGGGCGTGAAGGGGGGACGCCGCAGTAGCCAAGAAATCGGGCAGCGCTGCTTAATTCGGCGGCAGGGCTTCCGGGCGCGATTCGGGCCGCGTCGAATAGTGCGCCAAAAATCCATTATCTGATTGATTTTTCAGATGGTTTGGCCCTGACGCCGCAGCCGCGGCGGCTGGCATATCCATTGCAAACCTCTCCGGCGCCGGTGCTTCCGCCGGGCAGGAGAGAGCGTCGATGTCGATCTATGACCGCCCCTTCGACCCCAACCGGCCGCTGCATCGTTCGGGATGCAGCTGCGGCCGCCATTACAGCCCGGAAGAGCACGACTACGACGCCCGGCGTACCATGATGTGCGAGCCGGTTGCAGCGCCGAGCGAGGAAAAGACTTACGAGGGCGTCGTCGCCACGGCGGTGATGCGCCAGATTTTTCCGAAGGACGCCGCACGCCGCGCATTCCTGAAGTCGGTCGGCGCATCGACGGCGCTCGCCGCGCTCAGCCAATTCTTCCCGCTCAAGGCCGCGACGGAAGTGTTCGCTCAAGGCGCGGGCGCGATCGAAAAGAAGGACCTCAAGGTCGGTTTCATCCCGATCACCTGTGCGACGCCGATCATCATGGCGCACCCGATGGGCTTCTACACAAAGCACGGGCTCAACGTGGAGGTGATCAAGACCGCCGGCTGGGCGGTGATCCGCGACAAGACGCTCAACAAGGAATACGACGCCGCCCACATGCTCTCGCCGATGCCGCTCGCGATCTCGCTCGGCGTCGGCTCGAACCCGGTGCCGTACGCGGTGCCCGCGATCGAGAACATCAACGGGCAGGCGATCACGCTCTCGGTCAAGCACAAGGACAAGCGCGACCCGAAGTCGTGGAAGGGCTTCAAGTTCGCCGTGCCGTTCGACTATTCGATGCACAACTATCTGCTGCGCTACTACCTCGCGGAGGCCGGGCTCGATCCCGATCAGGACGTGCAGATCCGTAGCGTTCCGCCACCCGAGATGGTCGCGAACCTGCGCGCCGACAACATCGACGGTTTTCTCGCGCCCGACCCGGTCAACCAGCGCGCCGTATACGACGGCGTGGGGTTCATCCACATTCTTTCGA
>JAXDOA010000394.1:0-2971 GCA_034669125.1 Hyphomicrobiales bacterium | reverse complement strand
GTGTTCAAGGCGGAAGCGATCAAGTTTCTGCAAACCCGTCCATGAAGAACTTGCGGCCATGAAGCCCCTGCAGCCCGCGACCGCAATGTTCAAGGGTTCCGCCGGCAACACGCTGGTGGCGGACGTCTACGGCGATACCGGCCAGCCTGTGCTGCTGTTGCATGGCGGCGGGCAGACGCGCCACGCCTGGCGCCACACCGCCGAGCATCTCGCGCGCGCGGGCGCGACTGCCTACGCGTTGGACCAGCGCGGCCACGGCGACAGCGAATGGGTCGCGGACGGCGCGTACGCGTTCACGGATTTCGCCGCCGATGCGGCGGCGGTCGCGCGAACGCTCGCCGCGCGCACCGGCAGGCCCCCGATCGCCATCGGTGCTTCGCTCGGCGGTATCGCGTCGTTGCTGGCCGAGGGAAATGCCGACCGGGCGGGCACCGGACCCGTGTTCGCGGCGGTCGTGCTGGTCGACATCACGCCGCGCGTCAACCGTGATGGGGTCGCCAGGATTCAGGGGTTCATGCGCGAGCGTGCCGCGGAAGGCTTTGCCGATATTGCCGATGCCGCCGATGCCGTTGCGGCCTATCTGCCGCACCGGCCGCGCCCGCGCTCGCATGAAGGGCTGCGCAAGAACTTGCGCCTGCATCCCGACGGCCGCTGGCGCTGGCATTGGGACCCGCGCGTGCTCAAGGGAGAGCGATCGTTCGCCCTCGACCACCGTATCCTCGAGGCCGCGCTGACCGAGGCCGCCAAGGCGATCACCATTCCGGCGCTGCTGGTGCGCGGTGGTTCGTCCGAACTGGTGCATGAGGCGCACGTGCGCGAGTTTCTCGAGCTGGTGCCGCACGCCGACAACATCGACGTGGCGGAGGCCCGGCACATGGTGGCGGGCGACGCGAATGACAGCTTTTCGGACGCGGTGCTGGATTTCGTGGGGAAACTGGACGCGAAGTAGGGCGGCGCGCTTGTGGCATCACAATTCGTGGTCAATCCAATCATTTACTCTCATGCCAGCGCCGCCCTTGAGGGGGTCAACCTTGGCCCCCACCTGTGCTAAACATAGGCCCGATCAGGCGGAGGCACTCATGGCCCAGCAGCAGCTCAAGTCGGTCCGCGGGCTCGACAAGGTCGACCCGGTCTGGACGCGTATCCGCGACGAGGCCGAAGAGGTGGCGCGGCGCGAGCCCGAGCTTGCGAGCTTCATCTATTCGTCGATCCTGCACCATGACGCGTTCGAGCAGGCGGTGGTGCATCGCATCGCCCAGCGGCTCGACCATCCGGACGTGTCGGGCGAACTGATCCGCCAGGCTTACGCCGACGCGCTGGAAGACGAGCCCGCTCTCGGCGACGCCTTCCGCGCCGATATTGCCGCCACCATCGACCGTGACCCGGCGGCGCACCGCTTCATCGATCCGCTGCTCTATTTCAAGGGCTTCCACGCGATCCAGACGCATCGCCTCGCGCACTGGCTCTGGAACAAGGGGCGCAAGGATTTCGCGCTCTACCTGCAAAGCCGCTCCTCGGCCGTGTTCCAGACCGACATCAATCCGAACGCGCGCATCGGGCGCGGCATCTTCCTCGATCACGCGACCGGGCTTGTCGTGGGCGAGACCGCGGCCATCGACGACGACGTGTCGATCCTGCACGGCGTGACGCTCGGCGGAACCGGCAAGGAAAACGAGGATCGCCACCCGAAGATCCGCCGCGGCGTGATGATCGGGGCGGGCGCGAAGATCCTCGGCAACATCGAGGTCGGGCACTGTGCGCGCATCGCGGCGGGTTCGGTGGTGCTCAAGGCGGTGCCGCCCAACACCACGGTCGCGGGCGTCCCCGCCAAGGTGGTGGGAGAGGCCGGCTGCGCCGAGCCCTCGCGCGCTATGGACCAGATGCTGTACGATCTGGGGCCGTAGGGCACCAAATCCGCCCCTTTTCGGCACTTGACCCGGCCACCCAACTGGCGGAAACCACTGCCAATTCCGATTGAAACGCGGTCAGCCGCAGGAGTTTGCCGTGGACGTCGCCGAGATCAGCAAGCTCGACAGCTATCTGAAACGCCTGTTCGGCAGCCCGCGCATCCGCGTGGTGCCGCGCCCGCAGCGCGACGACTACGCCGAGGTGTTGCTCGGCGATGAGCCGTTCGGCCGCATCATCGTGGACGACGAGGACGACGAGCGCTCCTACAATTTCGAGAAGTCGGTCACGCTGCCGGACACCAAGTCGACCAAGCTGGACAACGAGACGGTGGCGAAGCTCAACCTCTATCTCAAGAAGCACCTCGGCGAGAAATTCATCGTGCGCAAGCGCCCGACCAAGAGCGATTCAGCGGACCTGCACGCGGGCGATGAAATCGTCGGCGTGGTGTTCGCCGACGATGGCGGCTTCGCGGTCGAGATGGCGATCCTGGAGCAGGATCTCGAACCCGAGATGTAAGCGGCGCTTCGATTGCGCCACACCCATTCCCCACTGCCGCCCCATTGCGGGACATGATGCCCTCAGGTCATCCGGGGAGGGCGACATGAAACGCATCATCGCAGCAGCCGTCATCATGGTGGCCATGCCATCGATCGCGTGGGCGCAGGATCGCGCCGGGCCTGCGGCGCTCGGCGCGCTCTCGGGCGCGGTGGTGCTCGGGCCGGTCGGGCTCGTCGCGGGCGCGGTGGTCGGCTACACAGCCGGGCCTTCGATCGCGCAGTCGTGGCGCAACAGCCGGCATCATCCGCGTTCTCAGGCACGCGCCACGAAACGGCCGGCACGCGTTGCGTCGCGCCAGCGTTCAGGTGCGCCCGCAACACCGCCTCCCGGCGAAGTCACGCCGGCGCAGCCGGCCCCCGGCACCGGCGGGCCGCCGGCGCAAGGATTGGAATAGCGCGAGCATTCGCAAGGATATGCCGCTTTGAAGGCGGCTGGAGCGGGATGACTTTTAGTCGAATCGTCATCTCGATCTAAGTTATCGGTTTGTCGCGCGTCCGAATGGAAA
>JAXDOA010000393.1:0-3900 GCA_034669125.1 Hyphomicrobiales bacterium | reverse complement strand
GCGTCAATCGTCGCGTTCAGCACCTCTTAACGCCGCCGTTCCAGCATCCGCTGTTCTTTCAGCGGATTTCCCATGAGCCTGACGATCCGGCCGCTCCAGTCGGCGGCTAGTTCCGCCGCTCTGTCGCCGCACTTCTTCTATCGCAAGGAGGAGAAGCGAGCCGCGTTCGCTCTATGGGCGGAGCACGTCGCCACGATCACTTCGCGCGAGTGATTGAGGCGGCGCCGGGCGCGGAGTGAATTCGCCCAGGAGCGTCGGCGACGTTCTTTCATTCGGAGCCACGGCGAGCAAGAGGGCGACGATCGCGGCGCCCGCGATGGCAATGAGCCCATCCGTCTTCGTGTATCTGCCCATTTCGACATGAGAGCGCCGAAACGTTAAGGACAGGTTAGGCGGCGTTTCAAACGCCCCGGAGCCATTACGGGCTCAGGCATCCTGCTTTGGATGCAGCGCGCCGCGCCGATCCAAAGACGGCGGCACGTTTTTATACCTCGCGATCTAGGAAGGGCCGTCCTAGTTGGCGGCCCCTTTGTTTCAACTTTTACGAAATCCCTTCAGCCGATCCTAAGTCGAAGGCTGTACTTCTATCGCTCGTGGAAATACCTAGGCTGGTAGAGGGCAAACAGACATGCGCACTTTGATTCAACGGTTTCTTCGCGACGAGCAAGGAGCTACTGCCATCGAATACGGCTTGATCGCCGCCGGCATCTCTGTTGCGATCATCACGGTCGTTCAGGGCCTCGGCACCAAGCTGAGCGACACCTTCACCAACATCACTACCGCCATCAAGTAGCTTCGCAAATGAGCGCCGATCTTGGAACGCTGCCCGGGAGTGCTGGATGGCGCAAGGTCGATAGTACCGTCGCCCCATGGACCGACGACTATTCCGACATCATCGGCGCAATCGTGCGGAAGAAGCTCGCGCCTTAGCGGGCGAGCTCCAGCAGCATATTCAGCGCCTCGATTACCGAGAGTCGCCGCACTTCCGAGCGCCCGATGTCGCCGTAAAGCATCTTGCGCTCGATGCGAGCGGGGCTGTCGCGAACCACTGCGTCAAGATGCACAAGCCCGACGGGCTTCGCGACCGAGCCGCCGCCCGGACCTGCAACGCCCGTGATCGCCACAGCAAGGTGAACACCGGCGCGTTCGAGCGCGCCTTGCGCCATCGCCTCCGCGGTCTGACGGCTCACCGCGCCAAACATGTTCAGCGTCGCCTCCGGCACGCCGAGCATCGCCATCTTGGCGGCGTTGGAATAGGTGACGAAGCCGCGATCGACGACATCCGACGAGCCCGCGATCTCGGTCAGCGCGCCCGCGACCAGGCCACCGGTGCAGGATTCTGCCGTGGCGACTTTCCAGCCGCGCGCGCGGCAGGCGTCGAGCACGCGAACGGCAAGCGCGCGCGTCTCGGCGTCGATCACGGCGATACTACCCAAGGCAGGCGGATCGTCGCGGTGGCGTAAGCAGCGATCCCTTCGGCCCGCCCGAGCGCGCCGAGCTTCTCGTTGGTCGTCGCTTTCACGCCGACGCGGTCGATGGAGAGCCCCGCGATCTCGGCGATGCGCGCGCGCATTTCGTCGCGGCGCGGACTGATCTTCGGGGCTTCGGCGACGATCGCGACATCGAGGTGGCTGACCTGCCCACCGCGCGCTTTGACGCGCTCGACGGCAAACTTCAGGAATTTATCCGAGGAGGCGCCGCGCCACTGCTCATCGCTCGGCGGAAAATGCATCCCGATGTCGCCGTCGGCGAGCGCGCCGAGGATCGCATCGGTAAGCGCATGCAGTGCCACGTCCGCGTCGGAGTGGCCCGAGAGCTTGCGTTCGTGCGGAATCTTCACCCCGCCGAGCCAGACGTGATCGCCGCCACTATCGAACGCATGGATGTCGTAGCCGATGCCGGTGCGGATATCGGTGAGCGTCTGCGCGTCGCGCTCGATGCGCGCGAAATCCTCCGGTGTCGTCATCTTCATGTTGCCGCGCTCGCCTTCGAAAACCGTGACCTTGAAGCCCGCCCATTCGACCAGCGCGGCATCGTCGGGGAAATCGTCGCGGCCTTGGGCCGCGGCGCGGCGGTGTGCATCGAGCAAAGCCGGGTAGGCAAACGCCTGCGGGGTCTGCACGGTGCGCAGTGCCGCGCGATTGAGCGTCGCGGCGACGCCGCCTTCGTGATCGACGAGCTTCACCGTGTCGGTGACGGGCATGCCCGGCACTGCGGCGCCGCTTTTCGTTGCCGCCGCGATCGCCCGGCTGATCAGACCGGATGACGTGAACGGCCGCGCTGCATCGTGCACCAGCACGATCGCGGGTGCCTCTCCGATGAGCGCTTCCAGCCCGGCGCGCACCGAGCCCTGCCGCGTTGCCGCACCGGTGACCGGCGGGGCAACGCCGAGCCCTTCGGCGGCGGCGGCGAAGCGGGCGGTGTCGTCTCGATGAATGACCGGCAGGACGAGATCGACTTCCGGGTGCGTGGTGAACACGCGCAGGCTCTCCCGCACCATCGGCGAGCCACCCATCACCTTGTATTGCTTGGGATAATCCAGCCCGGTCCGCGTCCCGCGCCCGGCTGCAACCACCACCGCGGCCACGCGGATTGCCATGTTCGTCCCGGTTTGCTTGTTCGAATAATGGCTTTAGCGCCTGTGTTCACCATCGCAAACGTATTTTCGTCGCCTTTTGGGTCTTGGGGAGAATGCTGCACCGCAGCACTTGCGGAGAGGCAGGAAATGGCTAAACTCTAAGCAAATGACCAGGCGGCCTAATTAGTGTGCATTGAAGCAGCAAGACCTCCAATGACGGGGGAGTTCGCGAAGCCGCTGACCGTGGGTCCGCTCACGTTGCGCAACCGCGTGTTTCTCGCGCCGATGTCGGGCATCACCGACAGCCCATTCCGCCGGCTGGCCGCAAGGCTAGGCGCCGGGGTCGTTATCTCGGAAATGATCGCCAGTGAGGCACTCGCCGAAGGGCGGCGCGACGCGCGGCGCCGCATCGATGGGGTGGGGCTTGAGCTCAACATCGTGCAGCTTGCCGGCTGCGAGGCGCGCTGGATGGCCGAGGGCGCGCGCATCGCCGAAGCGCAGGGCGCCGACATCATCGACATCAACATGGGCTGCCCGTCCAAGCAGGTCACCAACGGGGCCTCGGGCTCGGCGCTGATGCGCGATCTCGACCATGCGCTGACGCTGATCGACGCGACGGCCGGCGCGGTCGGTGTGCCGGTGACGCTGAAGATGCGGCTCGGCTGGGACGACCATTCGCGCAACGCGCCGGAGCTTGCGCGCCGCGCGGAAAGCGCCGGTGTCCGGCTGATCACCGTGCACGGCCGCACGCGCTGCCAGTTCTACAAGGGCGAGGCCGATTGGGCGGCGGTGCGCGCCGTGAAGCAGGCGGTGTCCATTCCGGTCGTGGTCAACGGCGATGTGACGGATTTCGAGCGCGCGGTTGCGGCGCTGTCGCAATCGGGCGCAGATGCCGTGATGGTCGGGCGCGGAGCGCAAGGCCGGCCGTGGTTTCCCGGGCAACTCGCGCACTATCTCGCGACCGGGGAAAAGCGCGGCGCGCCATCGCTCGACGAACAATTCGATCTTGTCAGTTCGCTGTACGACGAAATGCTCCTGCATCATGGCGCGCGCATCGGCGTGCGCCATGCCCGCAAGCATCTCGGCTGGGCGCTCGATGCGGCGGCAGAGGCCGTGGGCGTTTCCGCGGCGCAATTGAAGGCGGCACGCGCACACGTGCTCACCTCCGACGATCCCGCCGAGGTACGGCGCCGTCTCACGACTGCCTATGACGCCTTCGGCTGGAGGGCGGCGGCATGAACCGCGCCGAACCGAACATCGTGTCGTTCGCCCACGACGCCGCCGACACGGTGCTCAACGCGCTGCCGCATCCGGTGCTGATG
>JAXDOA010000392.1:0-2988 GCA_034669125.1 Hyphomicrobiales bacterium | reverse complement strand
GCGAGCGCGAGATCATCGCGCGAAATTAAGCCGCCACTCTCAGCTCGACTTGCCGAATCCGTAGACCGTTGCCGGGTTGTCGACCAGGATACGATTGCGCGTGGCCTCGTCCGGCGCCCATTCGGCGAGCAGATCGGCCAGGATCGCGTCGTTCGGCTTGTCGTCGTCCTTTTGAGTCGGATGCGGCCAGTCGCTTCCCCACACCATGCGCTGCGGCGCCAGTTTGACGAACGCCTGCGCAAGCCTGGTGGAGTCCGCGTAGGTCGGCGGGCCAACTTTGGTGTCCATGTAGGCACCGGAAATCTTCACCCAGGTGCGGCCCTTGTCGATCAGCTTGGAGATCACCGCGAAGGCCGGATGAGCGGTGCCGACATCCTTCGGGATGCGCCCCATGTGATCGAACACGATCGGCGAGACCACCTTTTGAAGTACGTCTTCCATCTTCACGATACCGTCGCCGGTCTGGTGGATCTGCACGTGCCAGCCGAGCTCGTTCACGCGTTTCGAAAGCGGCTCGAGCATCTCGACCGTGGTGGCGCCGGCCTGCACGAGATTGAACCGGATGCCGCGAATGCCGAGGCCGTGCAGCCGCTTCAACTCGTCGTCCGTCACGCTGGTATCGACCACCGCGACACCGCGCGTCGTAGCAGCGCCAAGCTGCGCCATGCCGTCGAGCGTGCAGGAATTGTCGGTGCCGTACGTCGACGGCTGCACCACGACGCTGCGCGTCGTGCCGATGCGCTTCTGCAGCGCGCGATAATCGGGAGCCTTCGCGTCGCCCGGCTTCAAAGTCGCCGAGGGTGCGATCGGAAAGCGGGCGTCATAGATGTGATGGTGGCAGTCGCAGGCGTCGGCCGGCATTTTCAGTTTCGCTGGCTCGGTGCCGGACGACCACAGCACCTGCTGTGCGCTCGCTTCCTCGATGCCCAATCCGGCGGCTGCAATTGCGCCGATGCCTTGCAGGACAGTCCGGCGTCGCAATGTCGTATCGCTCATCGTCGCCTCCCTTGTGATGTCGGACCGGTTGTCGGGCGGCGCCCGCCCGGTCCGATTGTCTTGAACTGCCAGTCTAGCGCAATTCCGCAGCCTCGCGGCGTCGCTTGACGCGGGTCAGCCCTTCACATCGAGCAGCTCGACCTCGAAGATCAGCGTCGCATTCGGCGGGATCACGCCGCCCGCGCCGCGCGCCCCATAGCCAAGCTCCGGCGGAATGATGAGCGTGCGCTTGCCGCCGACTTTCATCGTGGCAACGCCTTCGTCCCAGCCGGCGATCACGCGCTTCACGCCGATCGGAAACTCGAACGGCTGGCCGCGGTCGACCGAGGAGTCGAATTTCTGGCCCTTGGCGCCGTTTTGATAGAGCCAGCCGGTGTAGTGCATGACGCAGGTCTGACCGGACTTCGGCGTGGCGCCGGTGCCGACTTTGCTGTCCGTGATCTGTAATCCTGATGGTGTGGTCATGGCGTTTCCGGTTTGAGCAATTGCGGTGGATGCCCCGGTGGCGACGAGCGCCAGCGTGGCTGCGAGAGTAGAGCGGCGAGTGAGTTGCACATCGATCTCCCTTTTGGCGGCGCTGCGCTATTACTCGAAAAAGTAGGATTTGTAGACCGCATCCCCGATCAGCGCCGCGAACAGGATCAGCCCGGCGTCGCGGTTCGACTTGAAAATCCTCAGGCATAAATCCGGATCGTCGATGTCGAGCCGGTCGATCTGCCAGCCGAGATGCGCGCCGAAGAAGATGCAGCCGATGACGTAGACCGGCCCGGCCCCCGCCGCAGCGCCCGAAAGGCCGATCAGCACCACGGCGAGCGCGTAGAACGCCATCAGCGCCAGCCGCGTGCGCGTGCCGAACAGCCGCGCGGTCGAGTGTACGCCGATCAGCGCATCGTCCTCGCGGTCCTGATGTGCGTAGATCGTGTCGTAGCCGATCACCCAGGCGATCGAGCCCGCATAGAGCAGCAGCGCCGGCGCATCGAGCCTTGAGAACACCGCCGCCCAGCCCATCAGCGCGCCCCACGAGAACGCAAGCCCGAGCACGATCTGCGGCCACCACGTGACGCGCTTGGCCAGCGGATACAACGCCACGATGGCAAGCGAGGCGATCCCGAGCAGGATCGTGAAGCCGTTGAATTGCGCCAGAATCACCAGCCCGGCCAGCGCCTGCACGGCGAGAAACATCGCCGCCGCCTTCACGCTCACCTGGCCCGACGGGATCGGGCGCGAGCGGGTGCGCGCAACCTTGGCGTCGAGATCGCGATCGACAATGTCGTTCCAGGTGCAACCCGCGCCGCGCATCACGAATGCGCCGGCGAAGAACAGGACCACGTGCCACGGGTTGGGGTAGGGATGGCCGGCCGAGACGGCGGCCAGTCCCGCCGACCACCAACATGGCAGCAGCAGCAGCCACGCCCCGATCGGGCGGTCGGCGCGCGCCAGCCGCAGGTAGGGGCGGAGCCAGGGCGGCGCGAGCGTGTCGACCCAGTTGCCGGTCGAGTCGGCGACACGGCCATCAGTGCCTCGCTTCCGAAGTTCGTCAGACATCGCCGCCCACTCTGACACGAACTTCGGAAGCAAAGAGGCACTGACAACGAAATGACACCCGTGCCGCTTATCGATTTGAAGTTCCTGGACGAGTTCGCCACAAACGGTGCAGGAACTTCAAATCGGCGGCACGGCCATGAGTCATCGGGCGAGCACGTTACCGGTCAGCGTGTCGAGCGCGCCGTTATTGGGAGCGAACGGATCGAGCGTGCCGCCGCGCGACGTGCCGAGCGCCTCGCTCAGGCCCGGACCGGTCGGCTTGGCAGGACCGCCCGCCACGGAGCAGATCTGGTTCTGGGTGCGCATCGTGCGGTCATGGTTCGCCTTCATCTGCGTCGCGGCTTCCGGCGGGATACCGCACCACTGTGCGTTAGTCTTGATAAAGTTGACGAGTTTGGCTTCCGCCGCGGAATAGCTCTTGAACAGCGCGCAGACTTCCTCACGCGA